>DNQL01000096.1 GCA_003500765.1 Elusimicrobiota bacterium
CGCACGGCGCCTGGCTGGCGGAACGCACGGCCGCGGGACGGCCGTGCCGGCCGCTGGGCATCGGAGTCGCCACCGGGGAAACTGTGGTGGGAGCCTACGGCACCCGCAACCGCATGGAATATACGGCCCTGGGCCACGTGGTGAACCTGGCCAGCCGCCCGCCCTCTCTTTTATCCCGAAAGGCATGATGGTGTTCAAGAACATACAGGAACCCGTAGAGGTACTGTCCATCACGGCAAAGGAGCCGGTACATGACTGACGATCCGCATCGGGAGGACAAGCCCGCGGAGATATTGATAGTGGACGACGCTCCCGCCAACCTGGAACTGCTTTCGGACCTGCTTAAGGAGCGGGGGTATACCGTGCGCGCCGCCACCAGCGGAAAACTGGCGCTGCAGGCCGTCCGCAACGCCCCGCCGGACATAATACTGCTCGACATCAAGATGCCGGAAATGAACGGCTACCAGGTCTGCGCGGAGCTGAAGGCCGATGAAAAGCTGAAAGACATCCCGGTCATTTTCCTCAGTTCGCTCGGGGAAACGGCGGACAAGGTCCGCGCTTTCACGGCCGGAGGCGTGGACTATATCACGAAACCGGTGCAGCTGGAAGAAGTGGAGGCGCGCGTGGCCACCCAGCTGGCCCTGCGGCGGCGGGGCCTGCAGCTGCGGGAGAGCTACGATAAATTGCTGGGGCTGGAAAAAACGCGCGACAGCCTGGTGCATATGGTAGTCCACGACCTGCGCTCGCCGCTGACCGGCATCTACGCCTTCCTTGAACTCATCAAAGAGAGCGCGACGGGGCAGCTGCCGGCGAAGCTCCGCGGCTACATAGACGACGCCCTGAAGTCGGCCAGACAAATGACGGGGATAGTAAGCGACATGCTGGACACGAGCAGGATGGAAGCGGGAGAGCTGAAGCTCTCGCCGGAGGATTGCGACCTGGCCGGCGTCGTGGAGGAAAGCGTCGCCGGCCTGGCCGCGCTCGCCGGGAACCGCAGGATAGTGTTCGCCCCGCGGGAAAAACAGCCGCTCATCCGGGCCGACAGGGATATCGTCCTGCGGGTCATACAGAACCTGCTGGCCAACGCTCTCAAATTCGCGCCGGACGCCGGGGTTATCAGAATAGCCGTGGTCTGCGCGGCCGGTATGGCGCGCGTAAGCATACACGACGACGGGCCGGGCATCCCCCCTGAGTACAAGAAGAAGATATTCGAGAAGTTCGCGCAGGTGGAGCTGCCCGCCGGCCGGCAGAAGTACTCCACCGGGCTGGGCCTGGCTTTCTGCAAACTGGCGGTGGAGGCGCACGGCGGCCGCATCGGGGTGGACAGCGAAGAGGGCAAAGGGAGCACTTTCTGGTTCGAGCTGCCCGAGGGCGGACCTCCGCCGCGGCCGGAGACGGCAGCCCTCCCGAGGGAGAAAACATGACTAAACCGATGGTTTTTTCGATCGCGGCTTTATTGCTGCTCATGAGCGCCGCGGGCCCGCTGTCGGCGCAGCCGGCGCAGGACCCGAACAACCCGGAGGACACTCTTCCCACCGGGGAGCAGCGCGATTCACCCCAGAGCGCGTATTTCGGGAAGAAGACCGACAGGCCGGTCTCCGCGCATAAGACGAACTATTTCTCCATGAACGGCTGGCCGGAGAAGGAGAGCTCGCAGGTGAAGTTCCAGATAAGCATGAAGTTCCGGCTGCTGCAGCCGGACCTTTATGTCCTGAAGTACAACCTGTTCCCGGCCTATGTCGCCTACAGCCAGAAGTCCCTCTGGAGCGTGGGACGGGATTCCATGCCTTTCGAAGAAAACAACTATAACCCGGAGTTCTTCCTGGATTACCCGGTAAGGTTCCTGAGCATAGGCCGGTTCAAAGCGCGCGCGGTGACCGTAGGGCTTTTCGAGCATGAATCGAACGGCCTGTCCGGCGAACTGTCCCGCAGCTGGAACAGGCAATACGTGCAGATCCGGTTCGCGCTGGAAGCCCGTGAAAAGCTGGAGGTCACCAATTCCTTCCTGGCGGACAAGGCGGCGCTGCGCATAAAATTCTGGGGAGCGTCGGGGTTTCCCAGCCACAACGCCTACCTGAGAGGCCTCGGCAGGAAGGACGACTTCCTCGACTATGTGGGGCGCGGGGAGGTGGCGGTCAGCGTCAGGAATTTCCTCTGGCGCGGCAGTCTCAAGGATCACCAGCTGGACATAAAGACGCCGATGTTCCGCAGCCACGACAAGGATTCCTACGAGGTGGAATTCCGCCAGCAGCTCCCGTATATGAATTTTTCGGTGTACCTGCAGTACTGGTACGGCTACGGGGAGACCCTGCTGCGCTTCGACCAGTTCGGGCGCAGGGGCTTCGCGGGGCTTTCGTTCTCTTATTAGCCCCCGCCGTATCCGCGGAAATATCCGGGTCCCGCCCGGTCAGTATATAGGCTGCGGGGTCGGCTTGCTTTTCTCCGGTTCGGCGGCCGGCTCGGTTACGGCAGGCGCCGCCGGGGGAGCGCCCTGGATTATCACCACCGAAGAGCCGACCATCCCGTAGGGGACCGGCGCCGTGCTTTGAATAAACACATTGCGGTCCTCCGGCTGGTCGGTGAATCTCTTGAACGGGACCAGCTTGGGCAACGGCGTCCCCGTCGCGGTCCCCGCGCCGCCCGCGGGCTTCGTCGCGGCGGCTTCGG
>DNQL01000134.1 GCA_003500765.1 Elusimicrobiota bacterium
GGACGCCGCTTTCGGGGACATTTTCGTCTGCCTGCCGCAGGCCCGCGCCCAGGCGCGCGAGCTCGGCCACCCGCTTGAGAGGGAACTGCTCCTGCTGGCGCTACACGGGGCGCTGCACCTGGCTGGAATGGACGACAACACAGCGGCCCGACGGGCCGCCATGCACCGCAGGGCCGAGCGGCTGGCCGCCGGCCTGTAACCCTCCCTCTCCCCTTATTTTGTAAAATAAATACCATGAAGGCGCTGATACCGTTGCTGGCGGTCTTGCTTTGCGTTCCCGCGAGGGCACAGAAGGTCAAGGAACCCCCCTGCGAAGAGATAACGGCCAGGGTCGTGGGAGGCACCATGGACGCCGTTATGGCCGATGTCCGCGCCGTAATAAGGACCCGGCAGCGCATATCTCCGGCCGACTTCGACCGGATCTTCGACGACGGTTTCTTCCGGGGCTCCAGGCGTCCTTTCGACGACATAAGGTCCTTCGAGCAGCGCCTGGACGAGACCTTCCGCGGGGAAAGCGCGCAGATACGCTCCTCTTACAGCCGCTGGGCTTCGGAGCGGCTGGAAGAAGGCCCGCTCAGGCCCTCGGTGGAGCCTGCCGAGAAGACGATAACCGTGGCCCTGCGCTCCCACCAGCTCAACAAGGGCTCGCTGAACCTGGACATAAACCGCGGCCGCATCAAGATGTCGTACCAGACTCCGGCGAAGCTGCAGCCGCCCGGCCGCCCGCCGGCCAGGTCCCGCCGCTACGACAAGATAATACCGGTGCCGGAAGGGGCCGACCCGGACAAGTACAGGATAGAGCCGCGCCCCGACGGGCTCATGATAATTTTCGACCGCGTCAAATACGGCGCCACGGAGGCTTCAGAGTGAACACCGAGACCAACGCCAGGACTTTCCAGGAGGTCGACGCCCGCCAGCAGCGGCGCTGGAAGGAGCAGAACGCTTTCAGGACGGAACGCCTGCCCGGCAAACCCAAATTCTACTGCCTCGACATGTTCCCTTACCCTTCGGGGGAGGGACTTCACGTGGGGCACCCCGAGGGGTACACGGCCTCGGACATCGTCTGCCGCTACAAGCGGATGAAGGGCTTCGAGGTCCTTCATCCCATGGGCTGGGACGCCTTCGGCCTGCCCGCGGAGAACTACGCCATCTCCACCGGCGTGCACCCGCGCATAACCACGGAAAAGAACTGCCTCAACTACAGGCGCCAGCTGGAGTCGCTCGGCTTCAGCTACGACTGGGACCGGGAGCTCAGCACCACCGACCCCGCCTATTACAAGTGGACGCAGTGGGTTTTCCTCCAGCTTTTCAAAAAAGGCCTGGCCTACGAGGCTACGGTACCGATAAACTGGTGCCCGAAATGCAAGACGGGACTTGCCAACGAGGAGGTATTCCAGGGCAAGTGCGACCGCTGCGAGACGCCCATAGAGAGGAAGAACCTCAAGCAGTGGATGCTCCGCATCACCGCTTACGCTGACAGGCTGCTGGCCGGCCTGAAGGACACCGACTGGCCCCACTCCACGCGGCTCATGCAGGAGAACTGGATAGGCCGCTCGGAGGGCGCCGAGGTGGATTTTGAACTGCCGTCAATAGGGGAGAGGCTGCGCGTCTTCACCACCCGCCCGGACACGCTCTACGGCGCCACCTACATGGTGCTGGCGCCCGAGCATCCCTTCGTCGCCAGGCTGACGGCGCCGGAGAAAAAAGCGGAAGTGGAGGCCTATGTGGCCGCCGCGGCCAACAAATCGGACCTCGAACGCACGGAACTGGCCAAGGATAAGACCGGCGTATTCACCGGCGCCTTCGCGGTAAACCCGGTAAACGGCGAGAAGATACCGGTCTGGGTGGCCGACTATGTGCTTATAACCTACGGCACCGGCGCCATCATGGCCGTTCCGGCGCACGACGACCGCGATCACGAGTTCGCCGTCAAGTTCGGCCTCAAGATAGTCGAGGTGCTCAAAGCCCCGGCGGACTGGAAAGGCGAAGGCGCCTTCTGCGGCGACGGGACCTCCGTAAATTCCGGCATCATAACCGGCCTCCCGACCCCGGAGGCGAAGAAAAAGATAATAGCCTGGCTGGAGGAGAAGGGCATAGGCAAAGCCAAGGTCAATTTCAAACTGCGCGACTGGGTATTCGCGCGCCAGCGCTACTGGGGCGAGCCTTTCCCGCTGGTGCATTGCGCGAAATGCGGCACCGTCCCGGTGCCCGAGAGCGAACTGCCGGTACTGCTGCCCGAGGTGGAGAAGTACGAGCCCACCGGGACTGGGGAATCCCCCCTCGCCGCGATAGAAGACTGGGTCAATGCGAAGTGCCCCGGTTGCGGCGGGCCCGGCAAACGCGAGACCAATACCATGCCGCAATGGGCCGGCTCCTGCTGGTATTACCTGCGGTACATCGATCCGAAGAACGCCAAAGCTTTCGTGGACAAGGACCTGGAGAAGGCCTGGATGCCGGTGGACCTCTACATAGGCGGCTCGGAGCACGCCGTGCTGCACCTGCTCTACGCCAGGTTCTGGCACAAGGTCCTTTTCGACCTGGGCTTCGTTTCCACCGAGGAGCCGTTCAAAAAACTGGTGCACCCGGGCATGATACTGGCCTACGCCTACCGCGACGGGAAAGGCGCCTACCGCGGCTATAGAGAGCTGGACATCGCCGAGGACGGCACGGCGAAAACCCCCGAAGGCGAAACGCTCAAGCCGATGGTGGAGAAGATGTCCAAGTCGAAGAAGAACGTCATCAACCCTGACGAGATACAGGAGCGCTACGGCACCGACGCTTTCCGCCTCTACGAGATGTTCCTGGGCCCGCTGGAGGACACCAAGCCCTGGAACCTGCGCGGCATAGAGGGCGTGTACCGCTTCCTCAGGCGCGCCTACGCCTGGGGCCTCGAACGCTCCGCCTCGCTGACGGACACCCCGGTTTCGGAACAGGACCTGATACTCCGCCACCAGACGATAGAAAAGGTCGGCACCGACATCGAGTCCCTCAAGTTCAACACGGCCATCTCGGCGCTGATGGTCTACCTCAACCGCCTGACCGAGCAGAAAGAAACCGCGCGAGAGGACTTCGAGACCTTCCTCGCGCTGCTGCACCCTTTCGCTCCGCATATCACCGACGAGCTATGGGAGGTATCGGGCGGGCAGGGCACGCTGATGAAGAGGACCTGGCCCGAGGCGAACAAGGCCGTCATCGCCTCGCGCGACATAGAGGTGCCGGTCCAGATAAACGGCAAGATCAGGGAAAAACTGCGCGTGAAAGAGACCACGCCGCAGGAGGAGCTCAAGCGCCTGGCCCTGGAGGCCGCGGCGCCGCATACCGCCGGCAAGACCATAGTAAAGACCATAGTAGTGCCGGGCCGCCTGGTGAGCATAGTAATAAAGTGACGGGGAAAAGGGGTTACAAGGGGAGATTATGAAGAAACTAGCGATACTGTCGGTTTTCCTGATGTCGGCCTGCGCCGGCGGGCCCGACGTGGTGTACAGGCCGGCGGATCAGAAAATGCCGCAGCACATAAAGCGAGTGGCAGTGCGGCCCTTCGTAAACAAGACCCAGCAGTTCGGCCTTGAAGAAAAACTGACCCTTAAGGTCATAGACGAGTTCCTAAAGAACGGCGAGTACGGCACGGTGCAGGAGAGCGGCGCCGAAGGCGTCGTCGTCGGAGAAATAACGCATTACATACTCACCCCCATACAGTACGACGTCAACCTGGTGCCGACCGTATACAAGCTCAATGTCCTGGTACACGTGCGCCTGCTCGACCGCGCGGCGAACCGCTATCTCTGGGAAGAGCCGGCCATGCAGGCCACCAAGATGTACTCCGCGCCGACTATGCCCGGCGGACTGACGGAAGAATCCGCCCGCGCGTTCCTCTGGGAGATACTGGCCAAGGACATAGTCAGGCGCACCGTAGAAGGATTCGGCTCCGTGAGCAGCGCCTCGCAGAAAAAGATCCCCGGCGAAAGGCCGGAGCCGGCCAAGGCCCCTTGAACGATGCCGGCGCTGACCCAGGAACAGCTAAGGGCGGAATGGGAGGGCGGAAAGCTCCGTCCCGTCTATTATCTGTGCGGCGAGGAGAAGTTCCTTAAAGAAAAGGCCATGGAGATACTGATGGCCAGGCTCAAGCCGGACGCCTTCAATTTCTCCGAGTTCACCGCCGGCAAGGGAGCCTCGCAGCAGGCCCTGCTGCAGGCCATGACGCCGCCCGCCGCCGCCGACACGCGCCTGGTGATACTGCGCGCGGCCGACAAGGCCAACGCGGCCGAGCTCGACGCCATAAAGGAATACCTGTCCTCGCCCAATCCCGAGGCCGCTTTCGTCATACTCTCCGACAGGAAACAGGACAAGGCCGACCCCCTCTACGACGTCTGCGCCCGGGCCGGGGCCTCCGTCGCTTTCAAGCCGCTCTTTCCCGCCGAGGCGATGTCCTTTTTCGCCGCCATGCTGCAGCGCGACGGTCTTACCGTCTCGCGCGAGGCCGCGGCGATGATGGTGGACATAGCCGGCACCGATTCGCTGGCGCTGCGCCAGGAGGCGGAGAAGCTGGCGCTGCTGCGCCACGGCAGCAAGGGACAGGTCACCGAAGAGGACGTGGCGGAATCGGCCGGTTTCTCCCGTGAGCTGGGTCCGTTCGAACTCTCCAACGCCGTCATGGACCGGGACCGGGACCGCGCCGCCGGCATACTGGACAGAATGCTGGCGGAAGGCGAGGAGCCGCTGGGAATACTCTACAGGGTCTCGGGGTCGATAGAAAGGCTGCTGAGATTCAAGAAGCAGGGCACCGGGCAGTACGGCGGCTGGAGCGGCGGGAGTTATATGCGCGCCATGTCCTCGGCGGCCCGCCTTTACAGCGACGAGCGGCTGGCCGACGCGCTGCGCCTCTGCCTGGAGGCCGAGACGCTTCTCAAGTCCTCCTCGGGCAGGGACCCGGCCCTGGTCATACGCGGCGTTATATATTCGATCATTAAATGAAGCCGCCCGCCCGCTGAAAGCGGACAGGCGGCGGAGCGCAAATAACGGCGGCGCGCGGAGGGTTTCCCCTGCGCGCGCCGGCCGGAGCGTCCGTGACTCAGGACGGGTTCTGCGCTATCTTGCGGACGCGGAGGGCGAGTCTCGCCTTCTTGCGCGACGCGGATTTCCAGTGTATGGTCCCTTTCTTGGCGGCTTTGTCAAGCAGGGAATATACCTTGGGCAGAAGTTTCTGGGCGGCCTCTATGTCCTTCTTGGTAGTAAGGGCATTGAACTCCCTGGAAACGTCATGGATCTTGGATTTAACGCCCCTGTTTCGGGCGGCGCGGCGCTCGGACTGCCTCCACGCTTTGATGGCACTGGTGTGCCGACCGGTCTTTAGCTTAGCCATATGGCGTATAGTTTATTATTTTTATGCCCCCCGAATCAACCTTGACACAGTCACCATCCTTCGGCTCGCATGTCCTGCGCTTCGCCTCCGGCTCGCTGGTCTCCAAGGTCTTCGGCTACGCCAGGGACGCCGCCATGGTCGCTTTTTTCGGGGCCGGCTGGCTGTCCGACGCCTATTACGCCGCCTTCCGCGTGGTTAATATCTTCCGGCGCACGGTAGGGGAGGGCTCGGTCAACGCGGCCTTCGTTCCCGCTTTGGCGGCGGAGAGGAACGCGGACCGGGGGCGGGAGTTCTTCGCGGCCGCCTGGACGCTGGCGCTCGGAGCCTCGGCCCTGCTCTGCGCGGCGGCTTTCATCTTCCGGCGCCAGCTGGTCCTGCTCACCGCCCGCGGCTTCGCGGCGGATCCGGAGCTGCTGGGGCTGACGGTACTGCTTACCGCGGTACTGCTGCCGCACGTGGTACTGGTGGCGGCCTCGGCGCTGCTGCAGGGAGCGCTCAACGCCGAAAAAAAGTTCTTCCTGCCTCAGGCCGCGGCCGCCTCGTTCTCCGCCGCGGTGCTGGCCTATCTCGGGCTGGCGGCTTCCCCGCTGGGCGCCGGGTTCACTCCCGTGGAAAAGATCGTCGGGCTGGCGATAGCGGCCTCGGCCTCCGGGCTGCTGCAATGCGGCCTGCTGCTGCCGGCCGCTGCCAGGGCCGGGTATCTCCCCCGCCTTTCAAACCCTTTCAGGAACGCTGCCGCCGTGCGCATGATAGCCATGTCGCTGCCCGCGCTGCTGGCCGCGGCCCAGGACCAGCTCGCCCTGCTGGTCAACGCCTTTTTCGCCAGCTTCATGGAGCCGGGCTCGATAACCGCCATCTATAACGCGGCCCGCCTTACCCAGTTCCCCGTATCGCTCTTCGCCGCGGCCTCGGCGGCCGTAGCGCTGCCCTCGCTTTCGGGCGGCCTGCTGCAGCGCGACCCGGATAAATTCCGTTCGACGCTGGACTCCGCTTTCCGCCTCACCGCCCTAATTATATTCCCGGCGACGGCGGGGCTGATAGCACTTTCCCTGCCGGTCACGCGCGCGCTCTTCGAGCACGGCAGGTTCACGCCCGAGATGAGCGCGCTGACCGCGGCCGTCCTGGCCTGCCTGTCCGCGGGTCTCGCCGGCTATGCCTTCAACAAGCTGGCGGCTTCGGTTTTCTACGCCCTGGGCGACCTGGTCACGCCGCTGTGGGTGGTCGGTCTGCAGGTAGCGCTCAACGCGGCCCTCTGCCTCGCGCTGGCTCCCTCGATGGGCGCGCCGGGACTCACCCTGGCCACCTCGGCAAGCTCCCTGGCCGCCGCCCTTCTCTTCGC
>DNQL01000187.1 GCA_003500765.1 Elusimicrobiota bacterium
CGGCTGGACGCCGGCCCTGGCGGAGAAGCTCCTGCTGCCGCGGCAGGCGCTGCATTGCGCCGAAATAGATATGCGCGCCGCGGGCCTGGAGCGCGTGTTCTCCGTGCCGCTGCCCGCCGACCTGCGGGCTTTCTGCGAAAGCCGCGGGCTTCCGCTGAACGCCGATATCGCCGGCGCCGCCGGTCCGGGCCCGGACCCCCTCCGCTAAAAAGTCTCAGATTTTTATAGAATAGTATCCACGGTAGAGGGCGGAGTTCAGCCTTGATGCTAATTCGCGGTTCAATAATCTCATTCCTGATCCTTACGGCGGCGGCGGGCGCGCACGCCGTCACCGACGAGGACCGTTTCTACGACCTGGAGCGGCAATCCCTCGAGGACCTCCTTAACGTAAAAACTTCGGTGGCTTCGCGCGTACCGGTGGAACTCCGCAAAACTCCGGGCATCGTCACCGTTATTACCGGGGAAGACATACGGCTCTCCGGCGCCAGGGACATAGTCGATATTCTCCGCCTTATTCCGGATTTCGAATTCGTGGCGGACGTGCAGGGGAATATCGGCATCGGGGTGAGGGGCAACTCGGCCATAGAGGGCAAGGTACGGGTGCTCTGGGACGGGCAGACCTATAACGAGGTGCTGTACGGCACGGTACAGTTCGACAGGTTCCCCGTTGACCAGATAGAGAGGATAGAGATCGTCAAGGGCCCCGGGTCGGTAATATACGGCGGACTGGGCGAACTGGCCATCATAAACGTCATCACGCGCTCTCCCGGCTACATCAACGGGAACAGGATGTACGCCGGTTACGGGCGGATGAAGGAGGCCGGCGGCAGGCAATTCGGCGGTTACCAGTTCGGCCGGGTCCGCGGTGATACCAGTTTCTCGGCGCTGGCGCACGTATCCAGGGCGCAGCGCAGCGACCGGACATACCGGGACTTCTCAGGGAACTCCTACGGCATGGACGACGACTCGGACCTCGAGTCGAAGAACCTCAACCTTTTCCTGGAGAAGAAAGGCCTCAGCGTCCGTTTCATCGCCGACGATTATTCGCTGCTGGAAAGGGACCATTTCGGCACGGTCCTCTCCACCGGCGCCGCGCGGATAAAATTCCCGGTCTATTCGGTAGAAGTAAAGGACTCCTTCCGGCCCTCCGAAGCGCTGCGGCTGGAACCGGGATTCTCTTTCCGCCACAGCAAACCCTGGAACGAGGACGACGAGCACTTCCCCTACGACAAGACCGTACGGGAGTACACGGGACATTTCACCGCCTTTTACGAACCGGCCGCCGCGGCTTCCTTCCTGGGCGGGCTGGAGTTCAAGCGCGATGAGATAGCGGTGGGAGGCGGGACTTCGGCGGACGCGTCCTACGGCGGCGGCCGGACCGGCGCCGATTACGAAACGCTCTCCGTTTTCGCCCAGGCCTCGCTGGACCTCCCCCTGCTCACGGCGACGGCGGGCGGGCGCCTGGATTCGCATTCGCACACCGGGACGGACTTCTCGCCGCGCCTGGCCCTGACCCGGCGGATGGACGCGTTCCATTTCAAGGCGATATACAGCGGCGGCTTCCGCGCGCCCACCGCGGAGAACATCCGGCTGACGCCGTCAATAAAACCGGAGCATACCACCGCGCTGGAACTGGAAGCCGGCTACAAGCTGAACGGCTCTGTTTTCATTTCGGCGAACGCCTTCGACATAACCATAGACGACACGATCCTCTACTACAGCGGCCCCGTAGAAAACTACGCCAATTCAGAAAGGACGGGGACCCGCGGCGGAGGGCTGAACCTCAGGTTCAACAGGAACGGCAATAATCTGGAACTGGGTTATTCCGCCTACTCGGCCTCCAAGAACAGGGTGGCCTACACCACGCCGCCGGGCGCGGCCTCCGCCATCCTGGGGCTCCCGAGGCATAAAGCCGTGGTCACCTCGCGTTGGGCGCTGTCCGAAAAACTGACGCTGGCCCCTTCGCTGATCTACCTCTCCCGCCGCTACGGCTATTACGCCGCCGGGGCGGTGAAAGCCTATAACGAAACTCTGCAGGCGAACGTCTACCTGCACATGCGCGACGCTTTCACCCCGGGCCTGGACCTCGGACTTGGGGTATACGACGCCTTCGGCGCGGGGTATAGCTATATACAGTCCTACGACGGCGGCCACGCCCCTCTGCCGGCCGGCTCGCGCGAGATCATGCTGAAGGCGGCCTATGCTTTTTAAGTGGCTCGCTTTCTGGGCGCTCGCGCTCCTTACCGCGGGGACGGCGTCCGCCGACGATACCGTCGCTGTACTTTCGGACACCTCCGGCGTCTACATGGAAGCCTTCACGGCGTTCCAGGAAAGATACGGCGGCAAGATCAGTTATTTCGACGCGTCCCGGAAGCGGCCGCCCATACCTCCCGGCGTCCGGACGGTGGTCGCCTTCGGCTCGAAAGCGGCGGCGCAGGATTATCCGCCGGAAACGGACCTGGTCTACGTCATGGCTCCCGGATTTTCAGTGCGGAGGCCGGGGGCGAAGGGCGCCACCGTTAAAATAAGCATGCTCACGCGGCCGGACATCCTGCTCGCCGGGCTGAAGGAGGTCCAGCCGGCCATGAAGAGGCTGCGCCTTTTCTGGCGGGCGGGTGGATACGCGAGGCTGCCTGAAGAATACGCCGCCGCCGCCTCGCGCGCCGGGCTTGATATAACAGCGGTGAAAGTCGGCAGGGACGAAGATCTGCCCGGGATGCTGCGCGAGGCGGTCGGCCGCATGGACGCCTTCTGGCTGCCGCCGGACCCGCTGCTGATATCGGAATTCACGCTGGCGGTCTTCATAAAATTCTCGCAGACCAACGGCGTCCCCATGTACGTTTCCACCAAGGGCCTGGCGCAGAAGGGGGCCTGCGCTTCCATAGGCATAGGATTTTCCCAGCTGGGGCGGGCCGCGAGCGACGCCGTCAAAGAACTGCGGGCCGGGAAAAAACTCCCGGACACTGTTTACCCGGAAAGCCGCCAGTTGACCCTCAACGCCACCGCGGCCAGGTATTGCAACCTGCACTTCCGGCCCGAGGTCATCAGCAAAGCGGACCATTACTTCCCGTAGGTCTTTTTCCCGTACAGAATAAAGAGCCCCGGCTTAAGCCGGGGCTCTTTATTTGCGGGGAAGCGGCGAGCGGTTATTTAAGCCCGACGTTCAGCTCCAGCCGCGGTTTCTCCAGCGTGAACCGCGCCTTCCTGTATTCAGGCGGACCGAAGGTGCGCAGGACATTATTAGAGGCGCCGTACTGCTCGGCGGGTATGACGCCGAGGAAACGGTTGAACTTGCCGTCCTGGTTGGCGTCGTGGAACACGGCTATGGCGTACTCGCCGTAGGGCACGCCGGGGAACTTAAGCCCGGTCCCGCCGGCCTCCACGGGCGCGTAAGTGAGCATGGAAGCGTGCCCGAGGCCCGTCGGGAAGCCTTTTTTGGCGGGGAACAAGGCTCCCATCACCCAGCCCTTCACCTTCTTCACGTTGGAAACGCGCACGGCTATATCGCCTTTCGGTTTATCCATCCTGTCGTCGGGGAAATTTATCCTGGAGCAGGCCGTCTCGTAGACCATATTTATCGCGAATTCCCTGACCGGCTCCTTCAGCCTGAAAGAGGAGCGGGGGAAAGTCGGCGGACCGTAGCGGAAGACGTATTTGCCGGGGATACCGTAGCCCTCGGCGGGAGCGCCGTTGGGCAGCAGGCCGAACCTGCCGTCCGCGCTCTCGTCGTGAAAAAGGACCAGGGCGTAGTCGCCGTAGGGGACGTCCTCTATCGGGAACTCGGTCTTTCCGTAGGAGATCATCCCGTAGGTGCGCAGCGCGGCTTTTTCGGCGTCGAACGGGAAGCCGTCCTCCGTCGCGAACAACGCGGCCAGAACGTTGCCCTTCGAATTGCGCAGACCTTCCACCTTCACGTTGATCCGTCCGCGCGGACTTTTATCGCGGTCGAAAGGGAAGGATATCTTGTCGGCCGCGGAGCCGTAGCGCGCGGTGATGTTTATCGTTTCCTCCGTGGAGGAGAACATGAAGGAGGAGGCGTCGAAGGAAAGACCCGCCAGGCCGGCGTCGTAATTGTTGGATGTCCCGTAGCCCTCCACCGGGAAGCGGGCCCTGAACTTCATGGTGTTGGAAAAATCCCTGTCATGGGCTATAAGTACCGCGTACCGCCCGTAGGGGATGTCCTTGAAGACGACCCGGGAAGAGCGGCCGCTGATATCGGCGGTGAACAGCCGCTTCGCGGTCGTATGATCGAATGGGAAGCTGAAAGGATTGTCGTAGAGGGCCGCTATTACCTGGCCCTTGTCGTCCGCCAGCCCGTCCACGGCCACCGTCAGCGTCCCGGTATTCTGCGCCAGGGCCGGGCAGGGTGAAAATGCCAGCAAAGCCGCCGACAAAACTAAAATGCGCATTATTTCCTCCGCGCCGCGGCGCGACTTGCGGACTGGGGCCGCGGCTTCATTAAGGTGATTATATTACAAAAAGCCGCCGCTTTCTTCCCGGCATTTGACTGGGCGAAAGGCAAATAACTATGATTCCATTGGTATCAAAGGCGGGATAGGGAGAACCTCACAATATGAAGATCAAGATAGCCGCGGCAGTTTGCGGGCTGGCGCTCTGTTATACCGCGGCCCAGGCCTCGTCGCTGAACGACAGATTCGCGGAGACCGCGTCCGCTTTCACCGAGACCGGACGGGAACGCGGGCTGGAGGGGGCGACCCTCTCCGTGTTCCCGTTCCAGGCCGACGAGAAGCTCTCCGCCAAGAAGGTCGACTTCGCGGTAGGAGAACTGCTGGCCGGCCAGCTTCTCAGGCGGAACTTCTTCAAGATCACGGAACGCGCGCAGCTGGAAGAGGTGCTTAAAGAGCAGAAGCTGGGGCTTTCAGGCGCCGTCGATTCCAAAACGGCGGCGGGAATAGGAAAGCTCATAGGCGCCAGGCTGCTGGTGCTGGGCAATGTGATAAGACTGGGCGATTCCTACCAGATCACGGCTAAGCTCGTAGATACGGAGACCGCCGAGATGCTCGCCTCCCGGATAATGGAAGTCCCGGTGCACACCTTCGACCAAGAGGCCGGGCGTTACCTGGTGCTGGTCCCGGACCGGCAGGCAATAGGGGTCCTGCTCGGGCTGGGCTACGGTTTCCTCGGCTCTTCCGACGTCGGCCCGCAGGTTTACGACGGGACGCTCACGCTGACGCCCAACAATCCCTCCATGCCCGAGGGGATGGGGTCCATCGGCATACGCTACTGGCCCAAACCCCGCTGGATGGTGCAGGCGGATTTCGCCAGGGTTTTTAGCGGCCTCGGGTCCTCCAAGGAACGGCTTTTCACCGCCAATCTGACGCCGACGATCCCCGCCAGTTTCAAGACCGGTTATACCGGCTTCCGCCTCCGCTTGTCCCTGGACCGCTCGGCCAGACTGTCGCAGCCGTTCACCTGGTACTACGGTGGAGGACTGTCCTTCAGCAATTACGACAACGTGGACATGGACAAGGACGTCAGCGCGTCGTACCCGGGCGGCTACACCGTGATGCCCAACACCTCGAATACCACTTCGTTCGTCACGCCTTACCTGCGCACCGGGCTGGAATGGCGGCCGCAGGAGCGTTTCGGCTGGAGCATATTCGCGAACATGAACCTCCTCTCCGAGGATTACGAGCAGGGCGTCACGGTCAGCAAGCTCGGCTCCCCGGACCGCGACATCACCCTGTGGAAGGTGTCACTGCCCCGCTTCTATATCGACACCTCGGTGGCTCTTTACTTCTGACCGGACCTTCCCAGGCAGCGGCGCGCCGGGACAACGGCGCGCCGCTTTTTGTTATCATGTAGTTCCGCGGTATTTTCCGATTTATGAAAAAGAACATCGAAGTTTCCGTTATAGGCGCGGGCATGTGGGGCAGCACCCTGGCCGCCCTGCTGGCGAAGAAAGGCTATTCCGTGCGGGCCTGGGAATACAACCGCGTGATGGCCGCGCACCTGCGCGATAACCGCACCCATTCGGCCCTGCCGGGATTCAAGCTGCCGGCCGGAGTGGAGGTCTTCACCGAACTGGAGAAGGCCGTGGTCTCGCCCGACCTCATACTGATGGCCGTGGACTCCCGCCACGTGCGCGCGCTGGCCCGCGCGATAAACCCGCTGCTCGAAGGGAAGAAGGTGCCGCACATAGTGGCGGTCTCCAAGGGCATAGAAGCGGGCTCTTTCCTCACCGTCTGCGAGATAATGGAAGAGGAGATCCCCCGTGCCAGGCGCAGGACCATGATAATGACGGGCCCGAGTTTCGCCGTGGAACTGGCCGCCGGCGCGCCCACCAAGGCGGTACTGGCGGGGCTGGACCCCGTCGAAGTGCAGAAGACGAGGAAACTCATGGAAGGCGGGCCTCTGAAGCTGGAGCCATGCGAGGACAGGCTGGGAGCGGAACTGGGGGGCTCGCTCAAGAACGTCTACGCCGTCGGCAGCGGCATCATCGACGGCCTGTCGAAAGCGGCCAAGAACAGCGAAGCCGCTTTCCTCATCGAGAGCGCCTCCGAGCTGCGCCGCATAATCAAATCGCTTGGCGGCAAGAACCGCACGGCCTGGGGGCTCAGCGGCATGGGCGACCTGCTGCTCACGGCCACTTCGGCCAAGTCGCGCAATTTCAGGTTCGGCAAAGAGATAGGACAGGGCCTGGCGCCGGCGGAGGCGCTTAAACGCATAAAGACCGTAGTGGAAGGCTTCGAGGCGCTCAAGACCGCGCGCGGCCTCTGCGCCAGGCACGGCGTGAAAACGCCTGTGATAGACTGCATCTGGCGCATAGTCTATAAGGGGAATAAGCCGTCCTCGATACTCCGGGCCGCCGGCTTCGGGACGAAATAAAGAGGGGGACACGGGGGACAGGACACGGGGGAACCGTAGCCGCGTACGGGCTTTTAAGTTATAATATAAGCATCGCGGCGATAACGCCGCGGGCATACCGAAAGTGAATTTTGCAGCGAAAGTTCCGGATTCCTTCCTTCCGCACCAAGCCCAAAAGTTACAGGTCATGCGAGACACCGGCCCAAGGGGACACCCTGCGGCATGGCGTCCACCGAAAATACGTTATATACATGGAGAGTAACAGATAAATGAACAGACATTGGCAGAAGAACGACGGCAGGAACAAGAAACGGGGAGCCGGCCGCGACGCGCGGCGCTCCCGGT
>DNQL01000183.1 GCA_003500765.1 Elusimicrobiota bacterium
GCCGGCGGCGGAGGAGGCCCGGACCTCCCCGCCCGGACCGTCGGCCCCGTCCTCTTTCAGTCCCTCGCCGCTCAATTACCCGGGTTATATCCCGGAGCCGCGCGACCTGGACCGTCATTTCATGGGCGACCAGCCGCTGGCCGAGCTCTTCGACAATCTCGACGAGGACCTTTTCAACCTGCGCTTCCTGAAGCTGCGCAAAGGCGCGGGGGAGAAGAACGAGAAGGCGCATGAGCTGCTCTCCGGCCTGAAGGCCGAGATCGTCCGCGACGGTCTCATAAAACCGCGCGGCGTCTACCGTTTCTTCAAGGTCAACAGCCACGGCGACGAGATCCGCTTCCGCGGCGGAGAGGCGACGGAAATATTCCGCTTCCCGCGGCAGGCCTCGGGCCGCCGGCTCTGCCTGGCCGACTACGTGGCGCCGGAAGCCGGCGGCAAGACCGACTACGCCGCGCTCTTCGCCGTCACCTGCGGAGAGGGCGTGACGGAGCTGGCCCGCCGCGAGCGCGCGGCAGGCAATTACGTGCGCTCGTACATGATAGAGGCTCTGGCACTGACGCTGGCCGAGGCTTTCGCCGATGTGCTCCATTACCGGATAAGGAAGGACTGGGGTATAGCGGAATCCGATCCAGCCGTGCCGCTGCTGCGCAGCAAATACCGCGGCCGGCGCTACTCTTTCGGCTACCCGGTCTGCCCGGCCATGGAGAACCAGGAGCGGCTGTTCCGCCTCCTGCGCCCGGAGCCCGACGCCGGCATCGTTCTGACCGACGGCTTCATGATGGATCCCGAGGCCTCGGTCTCGGCGATAGTCCTGCACAATCCCAAGGCGGAGTACTTCAATGTCTGAGACCGGCCGCTATTTCAAGGCTTCCATGGATTCCAGGCTGAAGTCGCTTACCTGGATATTTTCCGCGGTGGCGGTCGGCGCTTCGCTGGCGGCCGCCCTGCCGATGACGGCCATGAGGTGGGACTGTCCGGACGCGTGTTCCGCGGCCGCCGTCAATTTCGGCGGCTGGGCCATACTGGTCTCGGCCGCGGCGCTGCTCTGGTCCTGCTGGGCGCTGGCCCCGAAGGGCTACACGGTGGAGTCCGGCCTCGTCACCGTGGACAGGCCGCTTATGCCGGTCAGGATACCGTTGCGGCCGGGTACCGTGGTCGAGGCCGCGGGCCCCGGCCTGCTCGACGGCTCGCTGCGCACGATGGGCAACGGCGGACTGTTCGGCTATTACGGCAATTTCTGGAAGAAGGGGGTGGGGGCTTACCTGCTCTACGCCACCCGCTCCGACCGCTTCGTCCTTATCGACAACGGGAAAAAATATTTCCTGACCCCGGACGAGCCGGAGTTTTTCACGGAGGAGGTCAGGCGGCGCCTGCCCGCCGCCTGAAGGACATGGCGAAGGTTTTTGAAAAAGCGATAAAGGTGGGCCCGGAGGCCATAGACGAGCTTAACCATGTGAACAACATGGTCTACCTTGAATGGTTCCTGGACATAGCCACGGCCCACGGCTCCTCCACCGGCTGGGACCTGCCGCGCATGCTGGAGATGGGAGAGGGTTGGGTGGTGCGCAAACACGAGATCGAATACCTCGCCCAGGTGCTGGAGGGCGAGGAACTGACGCTGCGCACCTGGATAGAGTCGGTGGACAGGGTCTCGTCGGTGCGGCGCTATGAGCTGGTCCGCAAGGCGGACGGGCGCGCCGCCGCGCGCGGCTCCACCGTCTGGGTCTGGATAAATTATAAGACCGGCCGCCCCTGCCGCATCCCCGCCGCCCTGGTAGAGAGCTACGGCTTCACGGTCGCGGATAAGGCTTGACCCGTCAAGCCAGGACCCCCTTGACAAACCAAAGGCGTCTGCTATACTATTCGTGAGCCCGCGGCCCCATATTAACGGGGATTCTCGCGGGCTCTCTCTTTTGGCGCCGTGAGGCGCTATTTTTTTAAATATTCGCGGCCGGCGCGGTCGATGTAAAAGGATTCGCCGTCCCTGGATACTTTGGCTATCCCGTCGCTGAAGCCGGCGACCGAGTCGTAAAGGGGTTTTACGGCCTCCTTGCCGCCGGCGTCGATGTAGCCCCACTTGCCGGAGAGCTCCCGCAGCACCGGCGCCAGCCCTTCGCTGAACGAGGCGCACATGAAGAACCGGAAGATTATCTTCTCGTTCCCTTCGGCGTCGATATAGCCGCAGCGGTCGCTGGCTCCGCCGCGGTCCCTGGCCGGCGCCAGCCCTTCGGAGTAGGGGCCGATGTCGATGAAGTCCTTCGTTTTGAAAGCCATGGATTCCCGCAGGATGAAGCCGTACTTGCCGCGCAGCCTGGCGGAGGCGAAGCCGCCCGAGAAAGGGAAAGCCTCGTCGTACACCGCGGGCGAAGCTTCCGCGCACCGTCCGTCCACGAAGCCGTAGAGGCCGCCGCGCCGGACCCTGGCCAGGCCCTCGCTGAAGGGCTGTATCTCTTCGTAGGCGCAGGGAATGAATTCCATCTCTTTAGTCAGGAGCCCCGTCGCGCCTTTCTTCCTGGCCGGCGCCAGGCCGCCGGAGAAAACTCCCGCTTCGTCCAGCGTGAAAGGATGAGCCTCGGAGCCGTCCGGTTTTATGTAGCCCCAGCGGCCGCGCGATTTTACGGGCGCCAGCCCCTCCGAGAACGGTCCGGCCGACTGGTACGCCGGCTTTATCTTCTCCCGGCCCTTCGGGTCGATGAAGCCGTAGCGCCCTTTTTGCATGATCAGCGCCAGGCCTTCCGAGAAGGGCAGGGCATTGTCGTAGCGGGGCCGGACCTTCACCTTGCCGCCCGGAGCGGCGTAGCCCCAGCCGGCCCCGGCCCGGTAAGGGATAAGGTCCTGGGCGGCCGCGGCCGCCGGAAGCGCGAGAGATACGATAAAAATTATTTTTTTCATATAGCCTCGCTGAAATTCTAGCAAAGCGGGGGGGTGTTTAATATAATTCTGGTTGCCATGGCGCGTCATACGATAAAGCTTCAGGCCGGCGTCGGCGGACCGGACGAGCTGCGCCGCTTCATAGCGGCCGGAGCCGACGAATTGTACGGGGGCATCTCCTCGGTGCCCAGCCACGTCTATGGCTCCGGCAATTTCGCCTCGCCGGGGGACCTGCTGGCCGCCGCGGCCGAGGCCCGCGCCTCCGGGCGCAAGTTCTTTTTCGCCGCCAACGAGGTCGGCGGCCGGCTGCTGG
>DNQL01000100.1 GCA_003500765.1 Elusimicrobiota bacterium
AGCAGCGCGGCGGCGGCGGGCGCGTCCAGCCCCGACAGCGCCTGCGCCAGCTCTTCCGGGGCGGAAGGGACGGATATCTCTTCCCGGGCTTCGATGGTCGATGAGGTCACGGTTCAGTCCTTTTCGGTGTAGGTTATGCTCAGCGCTGTCTTTACGGCTTTCGCCCTGTAGGGGCGGCCGGCTGAATTTATGAACTTCTCGAAATCCTTCGCGGTGGCCTCGGGCTTCTGGCCGGGCTTGAGCGGCAGCGTCACGTTCCAGCCGGCCACATGGTTGACCGTGCCGTCGGGCCGGGTGTAGCGGAAGATGGCGAGCCATATCGACATAGTGCCGTCTATGCCGGTACCGCGCCCCTTGGCCTTGCCCGAAAATTCGACGGTGCCAGGCTGCCCGCCGACCGTCACCAGAGGCCTGGTGACGGAAACTTTCTGCAGCTTATCGAAAGAAAGCGCGGTCAGCTTGGCTCCCTTGGCCATCTCCGCCGCCGGATCGTATTTCTTTTTCGCGGTCATTCTCCCCCCAGGTCCGATATGTCCCACCAATTTTAAGCCATACGGAAAGGGCTGTCAACTTACATATAATATCGGCATGGCGAAAAAAACACTCGTGACAGCTTTCGAACCTTTCGGCGGCAGGGCGGAAAACCCCACCCTGCGCGTGCTGGCGGCGCTCAAAGCGCCCGCCGGCGCCCGGCTCTTCAGGGCGCGGCTGCCGGTAGAGGGCGGGGCCGTCGGGAAAAAGATAGAAGCGCTGCTCTCCAGGCTGAAGCCGGACCTGCTGGTCTCGCTGGGCCTGGCGGCCGGCGAGGCCGCGGTAAGGGTGGAGCGTTTCGGCCTCAACATCGCGGACTACAGGATAAAGGACAATGCCGGCTGGAGCCCCGAAGGGGAGAAACTGGACCCGTCCGGGCCCGAGGCCTACGCCGTGACAATATCCCCGCTCAAAATCGCGGCCGCCTGCCGCCGCGCCGGCGCGCCCGCCTATGTCAGCAACCACGCGGGCGGATACGTCTGCAATACGCTGATGTACCGCGCCATGCGCGCCATCGACAAGTCCGGCATGAAGACCCGCTACGCCTTCATACATATCCCCGTCAGCACGGAGATGGCGCTGAAAGAAAAACCGGGGAAGAACATTTCCCCCTCGCTGCCGCTGGCGCTCATAACGGCGGCCGTACAGTCCGCCATAAAAGAAGCCGCGAAGTAAGCCGCCCGTTTTGTTTATGACGACAAAAACCGGGCGATTTCACGCTGATTTAGAAACGTGATTCCTCCTCATCCATCACAATGATCTTCTCATATTTACTGCAAACAAAATATGTAATAATGGCCTTATGCTCACCGCGTCCTTAAAGATCCGGGACATCGTCATCTTATCGAGCTGCGCCGCACTTCTGGCCGGCTGCGGAAAAAACATTAAAACCGGGAAAGCCGCCGGAATATTCGCTCCCGACCAATATCAACGGCTGGCGGAAAAAATTTCCGAGGGCCATATATACCTCTCGAACACAAAAGTGGCCGTCCTGCCGTTCTCCTACATCGACAACCGCGCTTCCAATGACGGCGCGGTCGTATCCGAAAGACTGCTGACCCGCATAATGAACGTAAAAAAACTGGAAGTCGTGGAGCGCGGCCTCCTCGAGAAAGTGCTGGCGGAACTGAAACTCCAGCATTCCGGCGCCATCGATAAAAGTTCGATAAAAGATATCGGGAAAATAATCGGCGTCGAGGCGGTGGTCACGGGCACGCTGACCAGACACCGGGACGGTCGCATAGAGATAAACGCGCGCCTGATAAAGACCGAGAGCGCGGCCGTGCTCTCCGCGGCCGCCGAGACCATTACGCCGGAGTGGGAAACGGCCGGTCCCGCTTCACCCGCGGCCTGGACAAGGCCCGTCGCGCCCGCAACCTGGACAAAGCCCGCCCCACCCGCGGCCTCATCCGGTATAAACGCGCTTCTCGCCCCGGCTAAAAGACCGGGTTGCCCCCGGGGAATGGCCGCCTACTGGAATTTCGACGAGAACGGCGGAACAACGGCACATGACGCCTTCGGCATGAGCGACGCGAGACTTGTAGACGGACCCGCCTGGACCCCGGCCGGGAAAGTGGGCGGGGCTTTGCTGTTCGACGGATCCAACGATCGCGGCGACTATCTCGACGCCGGCGACAACCTCGATCTATCCGCCGGCGGTTTTACGCTTATGGCCTGGGTCTATCCGGCTGATTTCACCTATGAAAGGGGCAACATCAAGGACAACACAAGGACCATCGTCGCGGCGTTTGATTCCAATATGAACCGCGGCTATATGTTCACGATCAAGGACGGGAGGCTTGCCTATTACAGCGGGACCTGCAGCACCGGCGCCGCGCTTACCCTGAATAAATGGCAGCATGCGGCGGTAACGGTTACCCGGGCCGCCGGCGGGATGAGCGATTATGTTTTATACCTGGACGGCAAGTTCGCCGGTTCCGGCAGCAAACCTGCATTTGTCAAAATTCAGCCTACCTCTATAGGCGTATACCAGCCGCACACCGTCGGCGTCTCTCATTTCAAAGGGGCCCTGGACGAAGTCGCGGTCTACAACCGCGTGTTGTCCGAGAACGAGATCGACGGCCTTTACAAGAAAGGGCTGGCCGGCAAAGGTTATTGCGCGAGGCCATAGGAACGCCTTCTCTGTAATTTGCGGGAAATATAAGCGCGGTAGATGTCAGCCCCCTTCCGGGCGTTAAAAAGCCCCCGGCCTTCGCAGGCGCGGGGGCTTTTCTTTTGCCGCGGGGTTCAGGCCGCGGCGGCGGTCTTTTTGGCGACTTTGGAGGGGCTCCATTCCAGCGCGGCCAGGGTCTCGTCCACTATATGGTCGGCCCACTCCTTGCGCAGCTCGGTGGTCGGCTCGGGCAGGGTGCGGTGGTTTATGCTGAACTCGTCGAGCAGAGTGTTGAGCCGGTCATAGATGTCCTTGCGGAACTCCTCGCTCTGCGCGTCGCGTATGCCGTCGTCCACCAGTTCGCCCACCATCGGCAGCTTGTAGATGACGTCGTAGGGGAAGGTCTCGGCGTAGCCGCGCAGGAAGTCGCGCAGCATCTTGTTCTCGCCGCAGCGGCGCTCGAGGTAGACGAGGTTGTCGAAAACGCTGCGGTCGCAGACCACCACCTGGTAATGGCGCAGCGTGCCGCGCAGCTCCTCGGTGATGTGCTGCATCATGATGTACATCTGGGCGGGCAGCGTGGTGCTCTCGTTTATCGGGATGCCCTGCTCGAAGGCGGTCGCCGCCAGCTCGGAGAAGACCTTCACCTTGAGGCCGCGCTTCTTGAGCTCGGCGGCCACCTCGTAGCACAGCGTGGTCTTGCCGGTGCCGTGGGTGGAGATGAGGGAGATCTTGTAGGGGCGCTTCTTATTGTGGGGCATTTTCACACTCCGGTAAAAATCTGTTCCGGCAATGTTACACTTTTTGCGCGGCCGAGGCAAAATTTCCGTCGGCGCCCGCCAAACTGTTAAAATGGAGGGGACGTATGGACCTTAAAAAACGATTCAGCCTCATAAAGAAGCCCCGCCCGGCGGAATCCGCCGCCCGCTTCGACAGCATCATGCGCGACGTACTGCCCGGGTATAAGCCTTCGGCCGGACGCAACGCCTCGCTGGAGGCGGCCATGAAGCTGCTCGGGCGCCGCCGCCTGGCGCCGGCGCTGAGGCGCTTCAACTCCGTCATCAAGAAATCCCCCGAGCCGCGCGCACTGTCGGGCCGCGCGCTGTGCTGGTGGGAAAAGGCCGACTACGGCCGCGCCCTGGCCGACCTGGACCGGGCGGTGAAGGCCGACGGAGAGAACGAGAACCTGCTGGTCCTGCGCTCGCAGCTCAAGAGCGAGATAGCCTCCATGCACCGCGCCGGCTACCGCGCCTCAGACCGGCTGCGCTGGTACGGCCTCGACGACCCCGGGCGCGACTGGAGCGGCGAAGCCATAACCGACCTTACCCGGGCCATAGCGCTAAAGCCCGACGCCCCGCAGCTCTACGTGGAGCGGGCCCTGGCCCATATCTACCGCGACGACTATCCCGCGGCGCTGGCCGACTGCGACCGGACGCTGGAGCTGGGCCGCGACGACTCCGAGACGCGTACCCACCGCGCGCTGGCGCTTTTCAACCTCGACAGGGCGGAGGAGGCCTCCGCCGACGCGCGGAGGGCCATCGACCTGGGCCACAAGGACGGCTGGCCGCGGCTGATACTCGGCTGGATAGCCGCCGCGGACGAGGACTACCGCGGGGCGATGACGCATTTCCGCGCGGCGCTGGCTTCCGACAGGAAGAATTACCACGCCCTGGCCAATATCGGCCGCTGCTACACGGAGCTCGGGGACCTTAACAAGGCCTCGGATTTCATCGACAGGGCGCTCAAGGCCGAGCCCTACGACGCCTACAGCCACTACGCGCTGGCGCTGTGGTTCGAGCGGCAGGACCTGAACGGAGAGGCTCTCTGGACATGCCTGAACGCCGCGCTGACCTGCCCGGCAGACGCGCGGCTGATGGAAAAAATAACGGAACTTATCTCGAAGGGCGTATACCCGGCCGAGCCGGACTGAACCCGCCCCTTACCTGGCCAGCAGGTCCATTATCCCCAGCTCCTGGCGGTAGACGAACGCCGCCGCCACGATTATCGCGAGTATCCCGAAGACAAGGACCGCGAAAGTGTCGCCGCCCACCGCGCCGCGCGGCGGCGGCGGCAGTACGAGGTTCTCCCCCCTCTCCCTGACATAATCCGCGTAGATGTCGCAGGCCGAGATTATATAAATCGGCCGCAGGAAAAGCAGCACCATGCCGGCCGCCACCACTATCGGCACTCCCGCCCAGAAATAGAACTTGTGGGTCTTCTCCGTTTTGAGTGGGT
>DNQL01000106.1 GCA_003500765.1 Elusimicrobiota bacterium
GCCTGGCGCGGCCCCGGCGGGAAGGTCCGCGTCGCCCCGCCCGGAGAACCGCCCGCCTCGCTGGACTCGTCGCCTCTTCCTTACCGCGAGGGATCGCTCTACCGGGCGCGGTTCACGGACGGGCTCTACGCCGCGGTGGAGACTTCCCGCGGCTGCCCGTACCAGTGCTCTTTCTGTTCCATCCCCGGCTATTACGGCGCGCCGCGCTACAAGTCGTCCGGCCGGATAATCGCGGAGCTGCGCGAACTTAAGCGTATGGGAGTGACCGAGTTCTCCATCAACGACGACTCCTTCGGCACGCGGCCGGAGATAGTGCGCGAAGTGCTGGAGGCCATGCTGCGCGATGACATGGGTTTCCGGTTCGGCGTGCAGATACGCGCCGATATAATCGCGGCGGAGCCGTGGATAATAGAGCTGGGCGCTCAGGCGGGGCTGCACATAGCCGTGGTCGGCTTCGAAGGCTATACCTCGGCCGTGCAGGACGAGGCGCATAAGGGCAATTCCGCGGATATCAACCGGGAGGCTTCGCGCATACTGCGCCGCAACGGCGTGGCCGTTTACGGAACGCACGTGTTCGGCGGGCCGGGCACCTCCATGCGTGATAATTTATCCACCTTCTTCCACGGGCGCCTCAATTCCGATATCTTCCGCATGACCATCTACACGCCGCTGCCCGGCTCGCGTCTCCACGAGGAGCTCTCCGCCTCGGGCAAGCTGGCCGAGTGCCGCCCGGAGGATTTTTACGAGGGCAAGTACCTGATAAAAGACTCTCATAACCCGCTGCTGGTGCAGCTGGCGTATTTCGGCCTGCTCGCCCTGCATTACGCGCTGCCGGACACGCTGCTCAAGCTTTTCCACCGGCACCGGGTCATACGGGAGTTCAACCGCCGCGCCTACCGCGGGGCGGTCCATTTCGTCCTGGGCAAGCTGCTGCCGTTCCTTTACCGGGAGGCCGTGTGAGAAGGCCGAAGGTCCTGCTGATCAAGAGCCGCAGCGTGGTCTCGAAGCTGAAGTCCTCCAGCCCGCCGCTCGGGCTCCTGTACATAGCGGCCGCGCTGCGCCGCGACCTGGGCGCAGAAGTGAGGGTTCTCGACGCGCTGATGGAGCCTGATATACCCGGGCTGGCCGCCGCGGAGGCCCGGTCCTTCGGGCCGGATGTGGTCGGCATAAGCGCCCTGACGGCCGAGGCTTTCCTGGCCCATAAACTGGCCGCCGCCGTAAAGGAGTCCGCCCCTGGCGTGCCGGTCATTATCGGCGGGCCCTACGCGACCTCGGACCCCGCCGAGGCCCTGGCCGACGGCGTCATCGACGCGGCTGTCATCGGAGAAGGAGAGGCTACTTTCGCGGAACTGGTCCGGCTCATAATGTCGGAAGGCCGGCGCTGGAACGCGCCGGGCGCGGCGGACGGCGTGGCGGGACTGGCCCTGCCGTCGGAAGAAGGGGTGAAATACACCCCCCCGCGTCCGCCGATAGAGGACCTCGACTCGCTGCCCTTTCCCGCCTGGGACTTGATCGACTATAAAAAATTCTGGCGGATCGGCAGCATGGCCTCCGTCGGCGTCAGGCCTTACCTGCCGATCTTCACCTCGCGGGGCTGCCCTTACCGCTGCGTCTACTGCCACCAGATATTCGGCAAGAAGTTCAGGCCGCGCTCGCCCGAAAGCGTGGCGGAGGAGATCGCGCTGATACACCGGCTCGGCACGCGCGACATAGAGGTGTTAGACGATATCTCGAACATGGACCCGGACCGCTTCGACAGGATACTGGAACTGATGCTGGAGCGCGGGCTCCATTCCAGGCTCAGTTTCCCCAACGCCCTGCGGGCCGACCTGCTGAGAGAGTCGTCGGCGGACCTGCTGAAGAAGGTCGGGACCGGTGAGATCTCGATAGCCGTGGAGACCGCGTCGGAGCGGCTGCAGCGCATGCTGGGCAAGAACCTGTCGCTGCCGAAGGCGACCCGCGCCATCGATATGCTCGCGGACCGCCGCATCTTCACCCGGGGCTTCTTCATGCTGGGGCTGCCGACGGAGACGGAGGCGGAGATGCGCGAGACCATCCGCTACGCCTTCCGGTCCAGGCTGCACCTGGCTCTTTTCTTCAGCCCCAATCCCTACGCCGGCACCGAGTTCCGGGAGATGTTCAGGCGGGCCGGGCGGCTGCCCGACGCGGCGAATACGATAGATTTCGAATATTTCGGCGCGCCTTTCAACGGCAGCGAGATGCCGGACGCGGCCTACCGCAGGCTGTACTGGCTGGCTTATTACGGCTTTTATCTGAAGCCCTCGCGCGGGTGGCGCATCGCCAGGGACGGCCCTTTCGGCTGGGACATCCCGCTCAGGGCCTGGAACCTTTTCCGCGGCTACACTTCCTTCAGAAGGCTCAAAGAGAAGTTGTAGCCGGAACCGCCCGGCTCAGCGCAGCGCTTCCCCTATCTTTTCCGCGGGGATCCTGAAAATGCCGCCCGCGCCGGCGATATATAGATACTGCCGCGTGGCGTGCAGGCCTTCTATGCGCGGTGTGACGTAGAAAGAGCCGATGCGCCGCTCCGTGGCGGCGTCATAGGCTATGACCTCGCCGTCCAGATAAGAGCCGGCGAGGAGATACTTGCCGTCCGCCGAAAAGACCAGTTTTCTTATGTGGGGGGGGGCCGGCAGGCCGGGGAGCTGCTCCAGCGTTTCCGCGTCGAAGCGGTATATTTCCGGGTGGAACACGCCGGGGGCGTACAGCGTTTTACCGTCGGGAGAGACGGCCATGTCCATCGGCGGATGGTCGGGCCTGGCCGAGCCGGTGAGCTCCAGTGTGTCCTCGTCGAACCTGAATATGCGGCGGCCGGGCAGCGCCCCGCCGATATGCGCCATATAGGCCAGCTGCGCGAAAGTGGAACCGCCCGGGTCCCGGCCGTAGACGGAGACCAGCAGCGCCCGCCTGCGGGGGTCGCGTACGACCTGGAAGACCACCGAGCCGTTCTCCAGCAGTCCTTCCTTCTCCATCGACAGCGTCCTGACGGCCTTGCCGGCGCCGTCCAGGACGAAGAGCAGCGGCGTTACATTGTTGATGACATAGACCCTGCCGCAGGCGTTGTGCGCGGCGAAAAGTTCCAGGCCGGCGCCGGACGGCATGGGCAGCGGCAGGCGCTCCGTCCCCGCCGAGCCGGGCCGGTAGGCGTACAGATA
>DNQL01000026.1:0-2498 GCA_003500765.1 Elusimicrobiota bacterium
TCAAGAAGCGCGAGGACACCCACAAGATGGCCGAGGCTAACCGCGCCTTCGCCCATTTCCGCTGGTGGTAAGGAAGGGGACGGGCCCCTTCGACGGGGCGGGGGAGTAAAAAGCAAAAGGATTGTACATGGCGATAGATCTCAACAAACTCAGGAACCTCGGTATCATAGCCCACATCGACGCGGGCAAGACCACTACCAGCGAGCGCATCCTCTTTTACACGGGCAAGTCCCATAAAATAGGCGAAGTGCACGACGGCGCCGCCGTTACGGACTGGATGCCCCAGGAGCGCGAGCGCGGCATCACCATTACCGCCGCCGCTATCACCACTCAGTGGAAGGACCACACGGTCAATATCATCGACACCCCCGGGCACGTGGACTTCACGGCCGAGGTCGAGCGCTCGCTGCGCGTGCTCGACGGCGCCGTCACCGTTTTCGACGGCGTGCAGGGAGTGGAGCCCCAGTCCGAGACCGTCTGGCGCCAGGCGGACCGCTACAGTGTGCCGCGCGTCGCCTACGTCAACAAGATGGACCGCATCGGCGCGGATTTCTTCATGTCCGCCAATTCCATAGTCGAGAAGCTGGGCGCCAACGCCGCCCCCATACAGCTGCCGATCGGCGTTACCGAGACCTTCAAGGGCCTGGTTGACCTGGTCAGGATGAAGGCCGTCGTCTGGACCGGCGACCAGCTGGGCGCGGATTTCCACGACGAGGAGATCCCCGCCGACATGGTCGAAATGGCCAAGAAGTACCGCGACAACCTGATAGAAAAGCTCGCCGATTTCGACGAGAAGATCATGGAGCGCTACCTGGCCGGCGACACCAACTTTACCGAGGCCGAGCTCAAGGCCGCCATCCGCAAGGGGACGCTGGCCTGCAAGTTCTTCCCGGTGCTCTGCGGCTCTTCCTATAAGAACAAGGGCGTGCAGACCATGCTGGACGCCGTCATCGACTTCCTGCCGTCCCCGCTCGACGTTCCCGCCATAAAGGGCACCGACAGCAATACCGGCGAAGAGGCCGAGCGTCACGCGGACGACAAGGAGCCGTTCTCGGCCCTGATGTTCAAGATCCAGACCGACCCCTACGTGGGCAAACTGACCTTCTTCCGCGTCTATTCCGGCGTGCTGAAGGCCGGCGACAGCGTCTATTTCGCGCGCAAGAAGGCGACCGAGCGCATCGGCCGCATCCTGCGTATGCACGCCGACAAGCGCGAGGAGATCAAGGAAGTCCACGCCGGCGACATAGCCGCGACCGTGGCGGTCAAGAACTCCTACGTAGGCGAGACGCTCTGCTCCCCCGACCACCCGATAGTGCTCGAGGGCATGAACTTCCCCGAGCCGGTCATTTCCATAGCCATCGAGCCCAAGTCCAAAGAGGACGAGGAAAAGATGGGCGTGGCGATGGGCCGCCTGGCCGAAGAGGACCAGACCTTCCGCATCAAGACGGACGAAGAGACCTCCCAGACCATCATCTCCGGGATGGGCGAGCTGCACCTGGATATCATCGTGGACCGCCTCAAGCGCGAGTTCAACGTCCAGGCCAATATCGGCAAGCCCCAGGTCGCCTTCCGCGAGACCGTCCGCAAGGCGGTCGAAATAGAAGGCAAGTTCATCCGCCAGTCCGGCGGCCGCGGCCAGTACGGCCATGTCTGGCTCAAGATAGAACCGCAGCCCATGAACAAGGGCTTCGAGTTCGTCGACGGCATCAAGCAGGGCCGCATCCCCAAAGAGTTCATCCCCGCCGTTGAAAAGGGCTGCCGCGAGGCGCTCGACGGCGGCTGCCTGGCCGGCTTCCCGATAGTGGATATCAAGGCGACGCTGTTCGACGGGTCTTTCCACGAGGTGGACTCCTCCGAAATAGCGTTCAAGATCGCCGGCGCCATGGCACTTCGGGCCGGCTGTAAGGCCGCCAACCCGGTGCTGCTGGAGCCGATCATGAAGTTCGAGGTGGTCACGCCCGAGGCTAACATGGGCGACGTCATAGGCGACCTGAACTCCCGCCGCGCCAAGATAGCCGAGATGGGCAACCGCGGCAACGTGCGCTTCATACGCGGCACCGTGCCGCTCAGCGAGATGTTCGGCTACGCCACCATCGTGCGCTCGATCTCCCAGGGCCGGGCCTCTTTCAACCTGGAGCCCAGCCACTACGAAGATGTTCCGAACAATATCGCCAAGGGAGTAATAGAGAAGAGGACCCAGGCCGCGGAAGCGGTGGAGAAATAAACAAGGAGAAAGCAACTTATGGCTAAAGCGAAATTTGACAGGACCAAGCCCCACGTTAACGTGGGCACCATCGGCCACGTCGACCACGGCAAGTCCACGCTGACCACCGCGCTGGTAAAGGTGCAGTCGGAGAAAGGCCTGGCTAACCTGAAATCCTACGCCGAGATCACCAAGGGCGGCACGGTCCGCGACGATTCCAAGACCGTCACGATCGCCGTCTCCCACGTGGAATATTCCACGGATAAGCGCCACTACGCGCACATCGACTGCCCCG
>DNQL01000026.1:2579-2813 GCA_003500765.1 Elusimicrobiota bacterium
AGCACGTGCTGCTGGCGCGCCAGGTCAACGTTCCCCACCTGGTGGTGTTCCTCAACAAGTGCGACCTGGTGGACGACAAGGAACTGCTGGACCTCGTCGAAGTCGAGATCCGCGACCTGCTGAAGAAATACGAATTCGACGGGGACAAGATCCCGGTGATCCGGGGTTCCTCGATGAAGGCGATGGAGGGCGACCAGGGCGAACTGGGCGTTCCGTCCATAGTGAAGCTGCTCG
>DNQL01000026.1:2912-3154 GCA_003500765.1 Elusimicrobiota bacterium
ATGGTCAAGGTCGGAGACGCCCTGGATATAGTAGGCCTGGGCGAGCCCAAGTCCACGGTGGCGACCGGAATAGAGATGTTCCGCAAGCTGCTTGACTCCGGCATGGCCGGCGACAACGTGGGCATCCTGCTGCGCGGCATAGAGAAGGACCAGATCGAGCGCGGCCAGGTGCTGGCGGCGCCCAAGAGCTGCACGCCGCACAAGAAGTTCAAGGGAGAGGTTTACATCCTGACCAAGGAAGA
>DNQL01000026.1:3185-3326 GCA_003500765.1 Elusimicrobiota bacterium
CTTCCGCACGACGGACGTGACCGGCGGCGTCGAGCTCAAGCCCGGGGTCGAGATGATCATGCCCGGCGACCACGCCGAGATGACCGTGGAACTTATCTCCGCGATCGCCATGGAGAAGGGCCTGCGCTTCGCTATCCGCGA
>DNQL01000097.1 GCA_003500765.1 Elusimicrobiota bacterium
GCCCTGGGAGGCCCCCGTCGGGCCGGTACAGGCCTTCGCCCGCGAGCTCAAAAGTTTCGCGGCCGGCATAGCCGGGCCGCTGGGCTTCGAGGACGCCATGGTGACGGCCGGCGGCTGCCCGCTGGACGGCATAGACCCCGCCTCTTTTGCCTCGAAAAAAGTCCCCGGTCTCTACGTCACCGGTGAATTGCTGGACGTGGACGGCCGCTCCGGCGGCTTCAACCTGCACTTCGCCTGGACTTCCGGCATATTGGCCGGCCGCGCCGCCGGCCGTTTTTGACCCCCGTCAAAGACAAGTCATCCCTCAACTGTTACCATATAGCCGACGGTTCACAGGGGAGGCAGAGTGAAACTCATTCTCGTTACTGTTCTTATGGCGGCGGCCATACCGCTAAGCGCCGGGGAGACGGCCATGGAGTCTCTCCGCTCGGTATCGTTCGATATTCCCGCCGCGGCGGTGCCGGAAGCGCCGGAGCCGTCCGAATCCAGGGAAGTTAAGCCGGACGGTCTCTACCGGGCTTACTGCTGGGGCCGCGGCCCGCACGCGAAGGCGGACGCCGAAGGGATGCCGGCCTCTTTCTGCGTCTCCTCTTTCCAGGTACAGCTCAGGCCCGATTCCTCCGCTTTCCTGGTCCTCGCCGGCGAATTATCCGGCGATTTCCCGATGCAGGTCAAGTTCATCGGCGACGGCCTCTACTCCGGCACGGCTGCGGTGTTCCGCCGCTACAAGGGTTCGGCCTGCACCGAAGGCTCGGACGCCGTAATAGAGGTCACGGTGAAGATGGACGCCCGGGGCGCCATTATAGAGGAGCCCGAGGTAAAGGCCTTCTACGGAACCACCTGGGACGTCTGCCACTCCGGCTGGGACTATACTGAGATACTCTACTCGCGCCGCTGAACCGCCGCCCAGCCGCTGAACCGGGCCGCCCCCAGAGGCGGCCCTTTTCTTTGGCGGGCATTAATTTATATTCTAAATACGTCGGGAATACAGACAAAGGCGGACCCTTTCCATGGACTTCAAGAATTCTCTTTATGCCAGGCTCGAACGGTACTGCAAGGCGGACACCCAGTCCGACCCTGACTCCAAAACCTTCCCGTCCACCAAAAAGCAGCTCGTACTGCTGAAGACGCTGGCCGCCGAACTGCGGAAGATCGGCGCTAAAAGAGTGCGGATGGACCGCTGGGGCTATGTCACCGCCGAGCTGCCGGCCACCGTAAAAGGCAAAAAGCCGGCCATCGGCTTCCTGGCCCACGCCGACACCTCGCCCGACGCCTCCGGCGCCGGCGTGAAACCACAGGTCCACCGGGCCTGGAAGGGCGGCGATATCGTCATCAGTCGCCGGCACGGCGTCACACTCAATAAAAAGAACTGCCCCGAGCTGGCCGGCCGGGAGGGGGAGGATATCGTCACAGCCTCGGGCGACACCCTGCTGGGCGCCGATAATAAAGCCGGCATCGCGATCATGATGACCGTCGCCGAATACCTGCTCAAAAACCCCGGAATACCGCACGGCACCCTGAAAATAGGTTTCACGCCCGACGAGGAAGTGGGACAGGGCGTCAAATATTTCAACGTAAAAGCCTTCGGCGCCGACTATGCCTACACCGTGGACGGCGACGTGGCCGGCACGATAGAAGAGGAGACCTTCAACGCCGACGCCGTTAAGATAGAGATAAAGGGCAAGAGCGTCCACCCTGGCACGGCCAAGAACGCGCTGGCCAACGCGCTGCGCATAGCCGCAGATATCGCCGCCTCCTGGCCCGAGAACATGCTGCCCGAGACCACGGAAAAGCGCGAGGGCTTCATAATGTTCACCGATCTCTCCGCCGGCATCGAGAAAGCGGAGCTGACCGGTATAGCCAGGGAGCATGACCTGAAAAAGCTCAAGGCCATGGAAAAGCAGCTCGAGGCTATAGTCGCCGCCAAGCGGCTCAAATATCCCCTGGCGGAGATAAACATCTCCTTCCGCGAGCAGTACCGCAATATGGGCCTGGTCATGGCGAAGTATCCGGAAGTCATGGAGAAACTCAAAGCCGCTGTGCGCGCCGCCGGGCTGGAACCCAGGATAAAGCCCGTGCGGGGCGGTACCGACGGGGCGCGGCTATCCTACATGGGCCTGCCCACGCCCAACATGTTCACCGGCGGCTACAACTACCACGGCCGCTACGAATGGGTCTCGCTCGACGGCATGAACAAGTCCGCGGAAACGATGATCGAGCTGGTCAAAGAATGGGCGAATTGAGGCCGATGAAAGTACTGCTGACCTTCTTCCTCCTTTCCTCCGCCCTTCCCGCCGCGGCTCAGCAGGCAGCGCCGCGTGCCGTAACGCTGGACGAGGCCTACCGGCTGGCGCTGGCCCGCAGCGAGGAACTGGCCGCCTCGGCCGAAGGCGTGAAGCAGTTGGAATACGCCGAGCGGCAGATACGCTCGGCCTTCCGCCCCTCCATCTACGGCTTCGCCTCGGAGACCGTCGGCGCCGGTCTGAGCGGCCGGGGCCAGG
>DNQL01000046.1 GCA_003500765.1 Elusimicrobiota bacterium
CTCCCGCGCAGGCCGCGCCCGCCGAAACCAGGAATTTCTCGCCGTCTTTCGACCCCATATCGCTCTCCAGCATCGGGGGCAGGAATAAACCGCCGGAAGCCGCGCCGGAAACCGCGCCGGAAATTCCAGCCTCCCCCGCGCCGCAGCCTGCCGCCGCCCAGGCCCCCGCGTCACTGAATTTCGATCCGGCCGTTATAGAGGAAATAATCAAGAGGAACCTCAAACTGGCGGTATCCCCGCCTCCCGATATAAGGTCGCACCTGGACCCGCTGGTCATAAAGATAGACCAGATGGGAGAGATCCTGTCCTCCATGCGCAACAGCCAGTTCCAGCAGGAGGTGCTGACCAAGATACGCCTGATAGAGGATTCCGTTTCCGAATTAAGAAGGATGGTGGGAGATAAGCAGGCTCCTCCCGCGGAAAAGCCCGCGGAAAAGGCGAAGACGTCCGGATTCTTCGGCTTCGGCGCGGCGCCGGCTAAAAAAGAAACCCCCCCGGCGGAAAAACCGCCGGAAGCGGCCCCCCCCAAGGAGGAGGAGATAGTGGACGAAGGGAGCAAGGGCTCCTCCTCCGGGGCCGGGGCGGCCGTGAAGAAGATCCTGCGCGGAATAGTGACGCTGGTCCTGCTCGTCGCGGTACTGGGAGGCGCCGCCTTCATGCTGCGCAACCTCGGCATATTCGACGTCACACCTTACATACCGTTCGCCATCCCCGGCCTTACTCCGGCCGGGTCGCCCGCGGCCGCGGAAGAGACCGCGGAGGCCGCGGCGCAGCCGCCCGCCGAGGAGCAGGGCCCTCCGGAGGTGCAGCAGAAGCCGCCGGAACTGCCCGACCCCAACGCCGACTTCTCGCCCGAGATAGTCTTTATCGCCAGGACCTATTCCGCCAAGGAAGGCGGGGATATCCTCGAGAGCAAGATCTTCGCCGACGCCATACAGAAGAACGGCGAGATAAACCTCATCGACTGGAAAGTCTCCCCCCCGGAAGGCGACAACTACAAGGCGGACGCCATAATCCCCCTTAAGGACGGCAAGGGCTCGCTGACCTACTCTTTCGTGGTCGAACGCGGCAATAAGCGGGTAACGCCGGGCAATTTCCAGGCCAAGCAGGTGATGCAGTCGCTGTTCGGCCAGACGCCGGCCGCCGCCAAGCCCGCCGTGAAGAAACCGGCCAGGAAAACGACGCGTCCGGCGCGCAGGACACCGGCGAAAACAGCCCCGAAACAGGCCCCTAAACCGGCTCCGAAAGCCGCGCCGGCCCCGGTCGAAGCTGAAGCGGCCGAGGACGACGAATATGAGTACGTGTACGTGGAAGAGGAGGAGGCAGGCGGAGGCGACGAAGCCGAGTACCTGATGCCCGGCTTCGGCGGTCGGTAACCCTTACTTCCGCGCTATGCTGAGGCGCGCCCGGGAAGACCGGCGCGCCTCGCCTATTTTTACCAGCCTGGCGACTACGCGCTCGGGGCTGACGCCCGTCTCGTTCCAGAGACGAGGGTAAAGGCTGTGGGAGGTGAACCCGGGAGCGGTATTGATCTCGCAGAACCAGAAACGCCGCGGGTCCCGGGGGTCCAGCAGGAAATCGACGCGGGCCATGCCGGAGCAGCCCAGCGCCCTGAAGGCGGCCGCCGCCCGGTCCCGCAGGGAGGCGGAAACGGCGGCGGGAAGCACGGCGGGCAGTATGAAGTCCATGCCGTTATCGTCGAGGTACTTGGCCTCGTAGTCGAAGAATTCGTGGCGGCCCTTGGGCCTGACCTCGCCGCAGACGCTGGCGGCCGCCGAAGCGCCCTCTCCCAGCACGCCGACCACTATCTCCCGCGCCCTGTCCACGCCCCGCTCTATCATTACGGAAGAATCGAACCTCAGCGCCTTGCGCACGGCGGGCCCCAGCGCGGAGCGCGATTTAACCTTGGTGACCCCTACCGAGGACCCCAGCGAGACCGGCTTCACGAAAAGCGGCAGCGGCAGCGAGGCTGCGCGCCTGAGGCCGCGCGCCAGGGAACCTTTTTCCCCCGGCTCTATGAGAGCGTGGTCCAGGACGGGAACGCCGCGCTCGGCGACCAGCTTCTTGGAAAGGACCTTGTCCATCCCTATCGCCGAGGACTCAACGCCGCAGCCGGCATAGGCCGCGCCGGCCATCTCGAGCAGCCCCTGGAGAACGCCGTCCTCCCCGGTGGTGCCGTGGATTATCGGGAAATAGCAGCCGGGTCTGACCCGGGTCCGCCCCTTGAGCAGCGAGCCGTCGGAGGGATCGAAAGAAAGCGAGGGCCCTTTGACGCCGCGTCGCGGGTCCGTGGCGGTCCACCGGCCGTCGCGGCCTATCAGCACGGGGAAGGCGCGGAAACCGGCCTTCTCCGCCAGGGACATCACGGTCTTGGCCGACTCTACCGAGACTTCGTGCTCCGAGGACCTTCCGCCGTATATCACCGCGACGATTTTCTTTTTCATAAGTGGTAGAGCAAAGTTACCAAAAATCCGGCCTCCCCGGCAAAGCGCCAGCGCACAAGCCTCCGCGGGCGCTGAGCGGCAGTGGGCCGGTTCATATTTCGATTATGCCGCCGCCGAGAACGCGGTCGCCGCGGTAGAACACCGCCGACTGCCCCGGCGCCGCGCCGAACACCGCAGAATCCAGCGACACCTCCAGCAGTTCCCCCTCCCGCTTCACGGAGCAGGAGACGGGTTTCTGCCGGTAGCGGATCTGCACCGCGGCGCCGGCGAGCCCGTCGCCGGAGATATCGTTATAACCCGAGACGCGGAAAGAACGGACCGAAGCCTCATCCGCCGTCCCGACCCGCACCTCGTTGCGGACAGGGTCTATGCCCGTCACGTAAAGCCGCTCGCCGCCGGCGACATTTAACCCCCGCCTCTGGCCGACGGTATAAAAAGCGACGCCGCGGTGGCGCCCCAGCACGCGCCCCCCGCGGTCCACTATATCCCCGGGCTTTCCCCCGCCGCCGGAGGCTGCCAGCCACTCGCCGTAATCGCCCTCGCCGGCGAAACAGATGTCGCGGCTCTCTTTCTCGCGCGCGGCGCGCAGGCCCAGCTCCGCGGCGCGGGCGCGCACCTCCGTTTTCTTCATTCCGCCGAGCGGGAACTTTATCGCGCCCAGGTTCTCCCGGGGGATGCAGTAAAGGAAATAGCTCTGGTCTTTGTCCGGGTCGGCGCCCCGCAGGAGCGCGCGGGAAGGGCCCTCCCCCTCGAGACGGGCGTAATGACCGGTGAAGAGCGCCTCGGCGCCCATTTCCCTGGCGAGGTCCAGCAGGTAGGAAAATTTCATGTGGCGGTTGCAGGCCACGCAGGGGTTGGGAGTGCGGCCGGCGGAGTAGGCGGCCTCGAAAGGGGCGATAACGGTCTTGCGGAAAAGCGGAGCGGCGTTCTTGTAATAGTGGCGGACGCCCAGGCGGCCGCAGG
>DNQL01000286.1 GCA_003500765.1 Elusimicrobiota bacterium
GGCGCCAGCAGCGCGGCGGACAGGCAAAGGGCGGCCGCGCGCGACGCCGCGCGGATCCGGTCCTTCCTGGTCCTTTCTCCGTTCATATCCTAGCGCTCCACCGCCAGCTTGAAAACTTTGCCCTTTCCGGCCGGCGGCTCGATAAAGACCAGGTACACTCCGCTGGCCACTTCCGCGCCCTTCTCGTTTTTGCCGTCCCAGGTGCCGGTTCCGTCATGCCCTGTCTTGAATTCCCTGACCAGCTCGCCCAGGACCGTGTAGATCCTGACCGCGGCGTCGTAGGGCAGGTTGGCGAAACGCACCGCCCCGGCCACGGACGAGGGGCGGAAGGGATTGGGATATATCTTCACTCCGGCCACCCCGGCGGCCGGCTGCGAGACCATTATCTGGAAAGTCGAGAGATGCCAGGTCTGCGCGCGCACTACGTTGGCCGCGGTGTCGGGCACGGAAGGCAGCGGGACCCAGCGCGCGCTGGAAGTGTCGTAGAGGGCGAGTATGAGGCTGCGCTCGTCGGCGCCCGCGGGCAGGGAGTTCTCAAGGTAGGGAACGGCCAGCGTGAGGGCGTTGAGGACCACTACGGGCGGGAAGTGGGTGACCTCCATCCCTACCCCCGTGGGGATAAGCGTGCCGGCGTTGCCCGGCGCGGAGGGAAAGACGGTCTCGGGTTTTATCGTTATCCTGGTGGAGCCGCCAAGAGCGCCGGCCGGCACGGTGACGGAATAGTCGCCGTAGGAAGTCGGCAGCGATACCACCATGTCCTCGCCGTAAGGCGCCGTCAGGCTCTGGCCCGCCAGCGTACACGTAGAGCCGGAGTCGGAGAAAGCCGACAGGGCGGACCCGTTGCGGCTTATCGCCCTTATCCTGGCGAAGTAGGTCGTGTCGGCCAGCAGGCCGTTGAAATCGAAGCTCAGGCCGTTGGCCGTGCCGGAGGAGTACATCGGGTCGAAGTCGTCCTCGGTGGAGACCTCCACGGCGTAGACCGTATCGGCCTGGTTGTTGCCGTGCAGCCAGTTGAGAGTGAAGCCGTCGAGGCGCATGCCGGAGAAAGCCTCGGGCTTCGGCAGTACCTGGGCCGTGGCCGGCAGCGTCAGGGGATCGGCGAGGTCCCGGTAATCTGTTCCGACGCCGGTATGGTTGAGGGCCGAGACCCTTGAATAATACGAGGCGTTGGAGATCAGCCCGTCGAACCACGCGTGGGTGTTGCGCGTGGTGGACGAATGCACCGCCGAGGAGAAGTCGGAATGGGTGGAAATATCCACGGTGTATTCCGTGGAAGGCGGCGCCGGGTTATCGCCGTTGCCCCAGTTTATGGTGACCGAAGACTGTCCTACCCCGGAAGGGGCCCCGCTTGCCGGGACGAAGGCCAGCGTGGCCATGGGGGAGAAGGCGTAAGGCCCCTCCGCTATGCCGCGTCGGTTATACGAGGCCACCCAGAAGTGGTAGGTGGTGTTGGGCGTGAGCCCCGCAGTGCTGAGGTAAGTGTTGTAGGTGTCCGAACTCGCCACGGGCGCGGTGCCGGGGTTCTCCCAGTCCTCCGCCGTCGTGCTTATTACGCGGTAGCGCGTGTCCGGGGGATTGGCTCCGGCCGTCCAGGTGACCCTTATCGTGGCCGTGGTCATATCCGTGGCGGCGTACGGGACGTGCACCGGCGGCATCGCGCGCGTGGGGGTAGAGGTCAGGAAAGTGTAGTTGGCCCCTCCGTCCAGGGCCAATGTCCCCAGGCGCAGGTAATAGCTGGTGTTGGGCGCCAGGCCGGTAACGGCGAGGGCGGAGGCGGTTATAGCGGAGGCGGCGGAGGAGAAATCCACGGAGGCGAAAGTCGGCGACAGCGAGGCTTCCAGCAGGTATCCTCCGTCGGCCGTCTGTTCCTGCGGGTCCGCGGGCAGCGCCGTCCAGGTCACGGAGATGCTCGAGTAGAACACCCCGCTGTGCGAGACCCCTGACGGCCGGGGAGGCAGCGTGTAGTCGTAATCCGGGGTGGAGAGCGTGTATACCGTGGTACCGGAGAAGACCGGGCCGGCCCTGAAATAGTAGAGGGTGTTGGGGTCCAGGCCGCTGCCGATGGTGACGGAGGTGGCCGCGCCGTTGGAGGTGAAACTTTCGGCTTCGATGGTCGTGAACGAGGGATGTGCCGCGGCCTGCAGGACATAGCCGTCCGCCCCCACCGCGTCGAAGGTGACCGTGGCGCTGGTGCTCCATACTCCGTAAAGCGTCACCAGCGGCAGCGCGTCGGCCTGCAGCGTGGCCGTGTAGCCTATATCGGTGTAGGTAGGGGAATCGTCCCAGTTGAGCGAGACCAGGCGCAGGTAATAAGTGGTGCTGGGGCGCAGGCCGTCGAAGCCGATGACGCCGCCGCTGGACGGCTCCGCCGCGGAAGAGACGATCACCGAACCGGAGCCGAAAGTCCGGGTGGAGCGCTGCAGCAGGTATCCTTCGCAGGCCGAGCCCTGGGGCGAGAGCGGCAGCGGCGAGAAATAGACCCTTAGGCTGGTCTTGTCGGGCACCACGGGAGGGGAGACCTGGGAGTTCGTATACACGGGATTCGCCCTTGTTATGGTCGAGACGACGGAGGTGTAATTAAGCCCCCCGTTGCTGTTGAGCGAGCCCGCCCTGAAATACCAGGTCGTATTCGGCTCCAGGCCGGACACTGCCAGCGAATTGGCGGACAGCGCGTAGGTCCGGCTGGAGACCGTCGCGGCCGCGCCGGCGAAAGAGTCGCTCGACGCCTGCAATTCGTAGCCGGCGGCTCCGGAGGCCAGCGTGTCCCAGGAGAGCGTGGCCGAGCTGATGTGCCTGGAAACCAGCGCGAAGCCGGTCAGCGGCGAGGCCTGGGTGGTGAAAGTGTCCACGTCGCTCAGGTTGGCGACGCCGTTCCAGTTGCGCGCGCCGGCCTTGTAGTAATAGGTGGTGTTGGTGAGCAGCCCTTCTATGGTCAGCGAGCCCAGCGCCGGCTGCGAGGTGGCCGAAGAGTGGACGACTCCCTCGAAGATAGGCGAACTGGACATCAGCAGCAGGTAGCCCTCGGAGCTTCTCTCCCTGATCGCGCCGGACATGGGGGTCCAGGACACCGTGGCGCTGGTCCTGTAGACGGAATAGGCCAGGTCCTCCAGTTTCGCCGCCAGCGTGCTGGTGGAGGTCTGTACCGTACCTGTTTCCACGTCGGCCAGGTTGGAGGCCTTAACCCGGAACTGGTACGTGGTATTGGCCAGCAGGCCGCCCAGCGAGACGGGCGGGTAGATGACGGAGATTTCGTACTTGTAAGAGGTGAAATTGGTGTGGGAGGTGTACTCGAGTATGTACTCCGTCTCGTCCGGGTTGCCGTTCGTCTCCCAGCCTATGTTCACGTGGGCCGTTACCGAAGATTCCGCGTGAAAGAAGTTTTCGCCGGCCTGGAAATAGATGCCCGACGGGGCGGCCGCCAGGGTGACGGACATGGTGTTGTTGCCGGTATAGGAGCCGCCAAAACTCTTGACGCGGAAATAATAGAGGGTGTCGCGGGTCAGGCCGGGGACCGTGACATTGGACACCAGAGAGGTGTCGGAGGCGGTGAGCGGCGAAAAATCGGCCTCCTCGGAAAGCTCCCAGGAGTAGGGGGTTAAGCCGGCCCCCCAGTTGAAGCTTAAAGAGGTCTCGGTCCAGCCGGAGGGCACGGGGTTGAGCTGCGCCGCGGCCGGGGCGGCAAATGCCGGGGCCAGGCAGAGCGCTAGGGCGCCGGCCAAAAGCCTGGACGGTCTGGGCGACAGGGACATAAGGCTTTTATAGTTTAACAGATTCGGCCCGAAATTCAATTAACGATATGTTACAGGGCGGCCCGGGCGAAGTTGAAACCCGCCAGCTTTGTATTATATTATAAATGCGGCGACGGCATTCGCGCGCCTTTCCCGACAGCAAGCCCCCTGCCCGTACCGGGCCCCCGTGAAGCCAGGAGAGAATAGATGACGGAAAAGAAACTCAATATACTCGTGATAAACCCCGGCTCTACTTCCGACGAGGTCAGTTACTACCGCGGCGACGACCTGGTCTTCCATAAGACAGTGCGCTATAGCCCCGGCGAACTGGCGCCTTACGAGCGCGAGAAGATAACCGCGCAGTTCGATTTCCGCAAGAAGATGGTGATGCGGGCGCTGCAGGAGCACGGCGTGGACCCGAAAGAAATGCACGGCGTCATAGGCCGCGGCGGCCTGGTGAAACCCATAGAGGGCGGCGTCTACGCGGTGGACGACGCGCTGCTGGCCGACCTCCGCGAGGGCGTGCTGGGCGACCACTCCTCCAACCTCGGGGGCATCCTCGCGCACGACATAGCCGGCCCGCTGGGCATCCCTTCCTTCATAGCCGACCCGGTGGTCGTGGACGAGCTGGACCCGCTGGCCCGCTATTCCGGCATGCCCGAGAACCCGCGCATTTCCATCTTCCACGCGCTCAACCAGAAGCGCTGCGGCCGCCACGCCGCCCGCCAGCTGGGCAAGCCCTACGAGGAGTGCCGGCTGATCATCATGCACGGCGGCGGCGGGATATCCGTGGGCGCGCACCGAGGCGGGCGCGTGGTTGACGTCAATAACGCCCTAAACGGCGACGGCCCCTTCACGCCGCAGCGCTCCGGCGGCGTGCCTGCCGGCGGCCTGGTTAAGATGTGCTTCAGCGGCAAGTACAGCCAGCAGGATATGATGCTCAAACTCAAGGGCCAGGGCGGCCTGGTGGCCTACACGGGGACCTCCGACTGTATCGCGCTGGAAAAATACATCCTCAACGGCGAGGTCAAGGACGGAGCCGGTCTCGACCCCGCGAAGATAAGCCGTGAGCAGGCCAAAGAAGCCGTGCTGGCCATGGCCTACCAGGTAGCCAAGGAGATAGGGGCCATGGCGGCCGTGCTGGAGGGCAAGGTGGACGCCGTCGTGCTCACCGGCGGCCTGGCCTACGACAAGATCGTAGTGGAGGAGCTCAAGCGCAGGATATCCTGGATAGCCCCGGTGCTGTCCTATCCCGGCGGCGACGAGATGGCCGCGCTGCGCATAGCGGCGGAGAAGGGCATACTGCACCCGAATTTGGTCAAAAAATACTGACAAGGAGATATCCCATGAACTTCAAGAATTTCGACGATCTGCTGTCCAAGGTGCGCGGCAAAACCAACCGCATCGTGGTCCCCGGCGCCAATAACGACGAGGTGCTGACCGCCTGCAAGATGGGCGTGGACAACTCGATAATCTCCGGCGGCATACTGATAGGGCCCAAGTCGCAGGTCGAGGAGATGGCGAAGAAGGTCGGCCTCAAGCTCGACATCTTCGAGATAGTGGACAAGAGCGATTACGCCGAGATGTGCAATATGGCCGTCGACCTGGTGAAAGCCGGCAAGGGCGACTTCCTGGTCAAGGGACTCGTCGACACCAAGTTCTACATGAAGGCCATACTCCGCAAGGAGATAGGCGCCGTGGCCGAGGGCACCGTGCTCAGCCACTTCGTCCTTTTCGAGCAGGCCAACTACCACAAGCTCTTCGCCGTCACCGACGCGGCCATCATGATCAGCCCCACGCTGGAACAGAAGGCCATGATCCTCAACAACGCGGTGGACATGATGCGCATGCTGGGCGTGGAGAAGCCCAATGTCGCGGTGGTCTGCCCGGTGGAGAAGGTCAACGAGAAGATCCCCAGCACGCTCGACGCCCAGGCGCTGGCCAACATGAACAAGGAAGGCAAGATAAAGAACTGCGTAGTGGAGGGCCCCTACGACGTCTATATCTCCTTCTCGAAAGAGCTGGCCGCCGAGAAGGGCATCAAGGGCGCGCAGGTGCCCGGCAACACGGACATCGCGCTGTTCCCGGACCTCGACAGCGCCAACCCGGTGTACAAATGCCTGAGCTTCTTTGGCGCCGGCATGAAGAGCGCCACGCTGCTGGCCGGCTCCAATATCCCGGTCATCCTGCCTTCGCGCACCGATTCCCCGATGACCAAGCTGCATTCGATAGCGCTGGCCTGCTACCTGAAAGACAAGACCCGGGTGTCGGCCTGAGGCCGCCCAAGGAGAATAAAGATGATCTGGAACTTCATAAAGGACAAGCTGTCCAAGGAAAAGCCGGCGGAGCCCAAGAAAGAGGCGCCGGCGGCCACGGCCGCCCCCGCCAAGCCCGTCCCGCCGTCGGCGGAGAAGCAGGCGCAGGCCGCCGCCGTTAAAGCCGTCAAGGCCGTCAAGGACAAGACGGACGAGGAACTGGCCGCCGAGCTGGACAAGATCTCGCCCGAGATACTGTCCCAGGCCCGCACCCCGCAGATGCGGCAGATGATAATAGGCGTCTACCGCAAGATGCTGGCCGACGGAGTGGACATCAACGACGGCCACGCGGTAAAGAAATGGCTAAAGAAGCACCCGGAGGTGCTGCAGGGCGGAGAGGTCCAGAAGGTGGAGACCGTACGGAACGAAGCGCCCAAGGTGGGGCGCAACGAGCCCTGCCCCTGCGGTTCCGGCAAGAAGTTCAAGAAGTGCTGCGGCGGCAAGAGCTGAGCCCTTCCGCGTACGCCGCAAAAAAAAGACCCCCGGCGAGAACCGGGGGTCTTTTTTTGCGGCCGGCGCCCGGTCAGTTCCAGGATACCGCCGGTATGTCGGAGGGGATCTGCGGGGTGAGGTCCTCGAAGCTGGGATTATCGGCGCTCAGGTCCCGGAAGCGGCCGTCGCCGTACACGCCGTAGGTCTGGAAGCCGTCCACCTTGTTCACCAGCGGGCTGTTGAAAGTCCACATCGCGTCGGCTTGCAGGTAGGCCACGGGGGACTCGTCGGTCCCCGCGTTGGCGGGGTTGGATATTTTTATGCCCAGGGAGAACTTGGTGGCCCACTGTATGTCGAACTTCTCGGTCTTAACGGTCAAGTTCCCGATGTAGGCGCCCTTGCCGTCCGGGGTCTTGCCGCCGTAGTTGAAGGATACGGCGTAGCTCATGTCCAGCACGGTCATGCCGGCCCTGTTCTCGCAGGTTATGCCGTAGCGCACCTCGCGGCGTCCCGCCCAGCCGGTTATGTCGCTCCAGTCGGCCCGGCCCGGGTAGGCGCTGGCGTAATAATGGTCGAGGTAGGCCTGGGGCTGGCCCGCGTTGACCAGCTTCCACGCTCCGGCGCCGACGGCCACTATTATGACCCCGGGGCCTATCTTTTCCCCGCTGAAAGCCGGCCCATCAAGGGGCAACTGGGGTTCCTGGGAGAAGAGGGGGCCGCCGACCGGCAGCTGCGCGGGCTGTTCGAAAGGCAGTTTCCTGTCGGAGAGTTGCGTGAAGGCGCAGCGCGTAGTGATGCCCCGCGACTCCCCGGCCCGGGCGAAGGCCGGGGCCTGGAGGAGCAGCAGGGCTATCAGCGCGTTGCGGATGATCATCGGTCCTTAGTTCCACTCCACGGATATGTTCTCGGGAACTTCGGGGAGGACCAGTTCCTCGGCCATCTTGCTGGTATCGGGGCTGATGTCGCGGAACATGCCGTCGCCGCGCACCGCGTAGGTCTGGAAGCCGCGGGTGGTCTTGATGGGGCTGGAGAAGCTCCAGTTGAGGTCGGCCTGCATGTAGGCCAGAGGGTTATCCGGGGTGCCGACGTTCATCGGGTCGGAGATCCTTATATCCATATAGTACTTGAAGCCCCATTTGATGGAGAACCTGGTGGCCTTGGCGGTGAAGTTGGTGATATAGAGGCCCTTGTTCTCCTGGTCGTGGCCGCCGTAGAAGAAGGAGACTTCATATTCCACGTCCAGCACGGTCATGCCGTAGAGGTTCTTGGACTTCAGTTCGTACACGACTTTTTTGGGGCCGCGCCAGCCGGTAATATTGTGCCAGTTGCCCCAGCCGGGCAGCGCGCTGGCGTAGGTGTGGCTCAGGTTGGAGGAGGCCTGTCCGCCGTTGACTATGTTCCAGGCCTGGGCGCCGCCGTTTATGATGGCGCCGGCGGCCGCGGGAGCGATCTTGGTCTCCGGGATCACCAGGTTGACGGGGGTTTCGGGGGCCTCGACCTCGCGGACGTTCACGACGGTGTCGGCTATCGTGAAGTAAGAGGGATCGTTCTCTATATCTTCGGCTCCCAGGAAAGAGAAGGGAGATATCACCAGTATGGCTGACAGGGCTGTTTTGAGGTAGTTCATCGGTTTCCTCCAGTTCGGGGAATCGCTTCCCCTGGGTATAGTTTAACCCATCGTTAAAAAACCACAAGGGCGCAAGGGCCTATGTCCGGTTGCAGTCAAAGGACCCATGCCGGAGTGGGCCCGGCGAGCCCCGGCGCGCGGAAGCCGGCGCG
>DNQL01000279.1 GCA_003500765.1 Elusimicrobiota bacterium
CCGCGCGCGCGCGGAGACTGCGCGGCTGGCCCTCAGGCTGACGGAGAGAAGCGCCGCCGACGAGGTTAGGCGCGCCCATTCGGCGCTCAGCCGCGCCCTGGCGGTGGCCGCGGCCCTGGAGACCGCGCTGGGCCTGGCGCTGGAGAACTCGGAGTTGCAGGCCGCCGACTATAAGAACGGCCTGGTGACCAACATAGACGTCCTCAACGCGCAGAACTCGGTGCTGCAGACCGCGCTGTCCCTGCAGCAGGCCGAAGCCCGCGCCGCCTACGCCGCGGTGGAGCTGGACATAGCCGCCGGCACGGAGAAACGATGACCCTTTCGGACCTCTCGATAAAACGCCCCGTCTTCGCCTGGATGATCATGGCCGGGCTCATAACCTTCGGCGCCATCAGCTTCTCCCGTATGGGGATAAGCCAGCTGCCCGACGTGGATTACCCGGTGGTCAGCGTCAGCGTGGACCTGGAAGGCGCGGCCCCGGAAGTCATGGAGACCCAGGTTACCGACGTCCTGGAGGGCGCGGTGATGACCATCGCCGGCATCCGCGACATCTCGTCGGTCTCGCGCCGCGGCTCGGCGCGCATCACGCTGGAGTTCGAGCTGGAGCACGACATCGACGACGCCATGCAGGAAGTGCAGGCCAAGGTCTCGCAGGCCCAGCGCCGCCTGCCGCGCGACATAGACCCGCCGATAGTCACCAAGACCAACCCCGAGGACCAGCCGATCATCTGGATAGCGCTGTCCGGCGACAGGCCGCTGACCGACCTGATGAACTACACCAACGACGTGCTGCGCGACCAGCTCAGCATCATCGAGGGCGTGGGCGACGTGACGATGGGCGGCTACACCGACCCGGCGCTGCGCGTCTGGCTGGACGCCGACAAGATGGACGCGGCCCAGCTGACCGTGACCGACATCATGAGCGCCATCACGGCCCAGCATTCGGAGCAGCCCGCCGGCTATATAGACACGGGCAAGAAGGAATACAATGTCCGCGTCCTGGGCGAGGCTCCCACGCCCGAGGCGTTCTCGCGCATGGTCATACAGGCCCGAGGCGGCGCGGCCATCTGGCGCACCTACCGCATAGGAGACGTGGCGACCGTCGAGGACGGCCTGGACGACGTGCGCCGCATAGCCCGCAACTGGGGCCAGCGTGCGGTAGGACTCGGCGTGCGCAAGCAGCGCGGCGCCAACGCCGTGGCCACGGCCCGGCTGGTCAAGGAGAAGCTCGAGGTCATACAGAAGGACCTGCCCTCGGGCATGCGCCTGGAGATCGTCAACGACGCCACCCGCTTCATAGAAGAGTCCACGCACGAGCTCAATTTCACGCTGTTCCTTTCGGCGCTGCTGACCGGCGTCGCCTGCTGGCTGTTCCTGGGGTCCTGGTCGTCCACGCTCAATGTCCTGCTGGCCATACCCACCTCCATAGTCGGCGCCTTCATCGTGCTCTATTTCATGGGCTTCACGCTCAATGTCTTCACTCTGCTGGGCCTGACGCTGGCCATCGGCATAGTGGTCGACGACGCCATCATGATGCTAGAGAACATCGTGCGCCACAACGAGAAGGGCGAAGGCCGCGTGCGCGCGGCCATAGTCGGCGCCCGCGAGATGACCTTCCCCGCGATGGCGGCCTCCATCGCCATACTGGCCATCTTCATACCCGTAATCTTCATGGACGGCATCATCGGCAAGTTCTTCTTCCAGTTCGGCGTGACTATGACGGCGGCGGTCATGCTGTCGCTGCTCGAAGCCCTGACGCTCACGCCGATGCGCTGCTCGCAGTTCGTCGACGCCGAGCGTACGCTCTGGATAGGCCGCGCGATAGACGCCCTGATGGAGAAAGCCCGCCGGGGCTACGCGGCCCTGCTCGGGCGGCTGCTGCTCAGGCGGTGGACCGTGCTGGGCGCCGCCGCCCTGGTCTTCGCGGCGTCGCTCTCGCTCATAAATTTTATACCCAAGGAATTCTCGCCCGCGCAGGACCAGAGCCGTTTCCTGGTACGTGTGCAGATGCCCGTAGGCACCGCGATGGACGTGACCGCGAAGGCGATGGAGCAGGCCGAGGGCTGGGCCATGGCCCAGCCCAATATCCGCACCTTCATGGCCATCACCGGCGGCTTCGGCGGCGGACAGGTCAACCAGGGAATGATGATGGTGGCCCTTAAGGACCCGGCGGAGCGCGTCCCGCTGCCGGGGCAGTCGAAACCTCCGACGCAGCAGGAGTTCATGCGCTACGCACGCAAGCCGCTCAGCGCCATCCCCGGCGTGCGCCGCGTGGCCATACAGGACCCGTCGCTGGGCGGCTTCACGGCCCAGCGCGGCTTCCCCATCGAATTCAGCCTGCGGGGCAAGGACTGGGGGAAACTGGCCGAATATAACGAACGGATAATGGAAGGCATGCGCGCCTCCGGCAGGATGAACGATATCGACACCGATTACCAGGAGGGCATGCCCGAGGTGCGGGTAATCCCCGACCGCGAGAAAGCGGCCGCCCGCGGCGTCAGCGTGGCGTCGATCGGCGACGCGGTCAACGCCATGATAGGCGGCGTGCGCAGCGGCAAGTTCACGCGCGGCGGCCGCCGCTACGACGTGCGGGTTCAGCTGCTCGACAAGGACCGCCGCGACGCGCGCGACATCAAGAAGATCTGGGTGCGCAACAACCGCGGCGAGGTGATACGGCTTTCGGAAGTGGTCAGCATAGTCGAGAAGCCCACGCTGCTCTCCATATCGCGCAAGAACCGCGAGCGCGCCATCGGCGTCTTCGCCAATGTGGCGGAGGGGGCCTCGCAGGAGGAGGCGATAAAGGAAGTCGAGCGCCTCGCGAAAGAAATACTCCCCGAAGGGTACAAGGTCGTCTTCTCGGGCACTTCGAAGACCTTCCAGGATTCTTTCAAGAGCCTTAATTTCGCGCTCATCCTGGGTGTGATTGTGGCGTATATGATACTGGCTTCCCAGTTCAACAGCTTCGTCCACCCTGTCACCGTGCTGCTGGCGCTGCCTTTCAGCGTGACCGGCGCCTTCATCGCCTTAAAGCTGGGCGGTTATTCGCTGAGCATCTACAGCATGATAGGCATCATCCTGCTGATGGGCATAGTGAAGAAGAACTCGATACTGCTGGTGGATTTCACCAATCATCGCCGGCGCGACGGCGGGCTGGGGGTTAACGAGGCCCTGCTCGAGGCCTGCCCGATAAGGCTGCGGCCGATACTGATGACCTCTTTCGCGACTATCGCCGCGGCTATACCGCCCGCGCTGGGCTACGGCCCCGGCGCCGAGACGCGCATACCGATGGCGCTGGTGGTGATAGGCGGCGTGTTCTTCTCGACGCTGCTGACGCTGCTGGTGGTGCCCTGCGCCTACAGCCTGATGTCCAACCTCGAAAGCCGGCGCCACGAGACGGCGCTTAAAACGGCCCTCAAAGAGCTCGACGAGGCGGGGGAAGAGGGTAAGAATTAAAGGCCGGAGAGGAAGTCCAGCAGCAGGGGCCTGAACTTTTCCCCGTGGGCGCCGAAGGCGTCGATGTGGCCGGAGGGGGTGTTCCAGAAAACCTTGGGCTCCGGCGCCGCTTCAAAAAGTTTCCTACCCTGCGCGTAAGGGACTACGGGGTCGTTCTCCGAGTGGATGAACAGCTTCGGGCAGCCTATGCTTCCGATATTGTCCGAGGGAGAATGGCGCCCTGAGACACCGACCTTAGGGACCCAGCTTAAAGGCCAGGTCAGCCATCTTTCCTTTAACACCGCCGAGCCTACGTTTCTGTATGAGTAGAAAGTCCCCTCTAGTATCATCGCGGCGGGTTTAAAGCCGGATTCTCCGACGGCAGCAACGGCGACCGCTCCGCCCAGGCTATGACCCATTATTATTACTTTCTCCGGAGAAGCGCCGGGCAGTTTCAGGGCGTGCTCCAGCGCGGCCTTACCGTCCATCACCACTCCGTCGAGAGTCGCTTTTCCGCCCGAGGCGCCGTAGCCCCGGTAATCGAAAATGAAGACGTTGTACCCTTCCTTCGCCAGCCAGGCGGAGTAGCGGTAATGGGCGGTCATATTCTGGCCGTTGCCGTGGAAGTGGACGATCGTGGCCCTCGGCTCGCGGTCGGGGGGGAAGAACATCCCGGTCAGCGGCGTGCCGTCGAGCGACTCGAACTTTATCGCCTCGTAACGGTAGCCCAGCTCCGCCGGGTCCGAATGGATATGCCTGGTCGGTTGGAAGAACAAATGCGTGCACCCGGACACGAGAGGGAGAGCGAGCAGGATGAAGGCCTTCCTCATGTTATCAGGGCGGGAAGACGAAGTGGTGGAGGTAGAGGCCGAGCTCGCGGTAGTCGTCGCCGCGCCAGGCGAATTCGGAGCGCAGGGAAGTGTTGCGGGCGAGCCTGAGAGAAACGGCGGCCGTGCCGGCCCAGAGCGGCCGGGAGTCGCCGAAGGCGTAGCCGATATAGCGGGCCTCCAGCAGGCCGCGGAAAGGCCCGCGCGAAGCCAGTACGCCGGCCTTGAGGCCGCCGCCCAGCCGCCACTTCTCCCGCAGCGCCCCGCCGAGGGCAGTATCGGCCTGCCCCATCAGGTACCAGACCTGACGCACCGGCCCGTCCCATTCGGCCGCCAGCCCCGCCCCGGCGTTCATCGCCCAGACCGTGGCGTGACCGCCAGTACGGCCCGTCTCGGGCGCCTGCTCGAAACCGGCCGCTATCTCCCAGGATTGGCGGCGCACCCAGTCGTCCCAGGGATTGAGGCTCATAACATGGGCCAGCCTGGCCTGCTGAATGAAAGCCCGGGCCTCGTCCTTGTCATAGCGCAGCTTGATCGAACTCATCTCCAACGCCGCGTCGGGCAGGTAGCCCTCGGGATCGTCGAGCAGGTCCTGCAGGGCGAAGCGGGCCTGTAATTCATAAGCGGGGCCTTTCTCCAGCGACACCAGCCCCGCGCCCAGCCGCAGGCTCTCGTGAGAGGCCATTACCGACGGCGGACGGGCGGGAGCGCCCGGGAAGGTGGCCTGCGGTCCCAGCGCGGCCCG
>DNQL01000093.1 GCA_003500765.1 Elusimicrobiota bacterium
GGCCCCGGCCCCGGGCGCGAGACCGCGGTGCGCGCCGTCGCGGCTTCCGGCATACACGTCGTCTCCATAAAGGACGTCACGCCTATACCGCATAACGGCTGCAGGCCCCCGAAAGCCCGCCGCGTCTAAGCAGAACAGAGAATAAAGGAGAGATTTGAAATGTCACGCTATACTGGTCCCAGCTGCAAAAGGTGCCGCAAGAAGGGCACGAAGATGTTCCTCAAAGGCGCGAAGTGCACGACGAACTGCGTCGTGGACCGCGAGAAGGCGGCCGAGAAAGGCCGTAAGTTCGGCGGCGGCGGAAAGTTCCAGCCGAAGATGTCCGACTACGGCAAGCATCTCAAAGAGAAGCAGATCGCGCGCTTCAGCGCCCAGATAAACGAGGCGCAGTTCCGCCGCTTCTTCGCCAAGGCCTCCAAGGAAAAGGGGCAGACCGGCACCGCGCTGCTCCGGATGCTGGAGACCCGCCTGGACAATATAGTACGCAGGCTCGGTTTCGCCGCCTCGCTAAAGGCCGCCCGCCAGCTGGTCAACCACGGCCACGTGAAGGTCAATCACAAGACCCTTACGATCCCTTCCGCCCTGGTCAAGCCGGGCGACAGCGTTTCGATCGCCCCCAAGACGGCGGAGACCCTGCTGGTGAAGCAGGGCCTCGAGAGCGCCGACAAGTCCAACGCCCGCCCCAGCTTCCTCTCCTTCGACCCCGCGTCGTTGACCGGCAAGCTGCTGCGCTGGCCCGACAGGGCCGAGATGTCCATCAACGTGGACGACCAGCTCATCGTCGAATTCTACTCCAAGTAAGGAACCCGGAGGCTTTTACAAATGACCCAGACTTTCGCCAAGGAACTGATAATACCGGAAACCCTCAAGACCGAGGGAGAGGCCGGCGCCTACGCCAAGTTCATAGCCGAGCCTTACGAGCGCGGCTACGGGCACACGATAGGCAACTCGCTGCGCAGGATACTGCTCTCCAGCCTGGAGGGCGCCGCCGCCGTGGCCGTCCGCATCCGCGGGGCCAGGCACGAGTACTCGACCATCAACGGGGTGCACGAGGACGTGATAAACATCCTCCTCAACCTCAAGAAACTGCGCGTCCGCCTGACTTCGGAGACCCCCGAGACCGTGCTGATCACCGTCTCCGGCAAGCGCCAGGTGAAGGCCTCCGACATAAAGACCAGCGCCAATGTCGAGATAGTCAATAAGGACCTCGTGATCTGCAACCTCGAGGCAGGCACTACCTTCGAGGCCGAGCTCGAGATCGCCAGGGGCTCCGGCTACCTTACCGCCGAGGAGGTCCGCGAGAAGATGAACCTGCCCGCGGACTTCATCCCCATGGACGCTCTGTTCTCCCCCGTGCAGAAAGTCAACTACAACGTGGAGAACGCCCGCGTGGGCCAGCGCACCGACTACGACAAGCTCGTGCTCGAGGTCTGGACCGACGGCACGCTCTCCCCGTCCGACGCCGTGAACAGGGCGACCTCGCTGCTGCGCCGCTCGATCACGCCGTTCCTGCCCGCCGACGAGGCGCAGGCCGGCAGGGCGGAGGCCAAGCCGCAGGAAGCGGGCGCCGAGGGCCAGACCGGCGACAAGATCGACCAGGGAGTGGAGATGATAGAGCTCTCCTCCCGCGCGTCCAACTGCCTCAAGGTCGCCGGTATCCGCACCATCCGCGAGCTCGTGGAGAAGACCCCCGAGGACCTGCTCGCCGTTAAGAACTTCGGCCAGAAGTCGCTCGACGAGATACAGGAGAAGCTGCAGGGCATGGGCCTCTCGCTGGGCTCCAAAAAGTCAGAGGAGTAAGCTATGATAAAAAATCTGGGCGCCAGGAAACTTTCCAAGACCGGCTCGCACCGGCGCGCGATGTTCTCCAACATGATCTCCAGCCTCCTTATGCACGAAAAGGTCACCACCACCGTGCCCAAGGCCAAGGAGCTCAAGCGCTTCGCCGAGAAGGTCATAACCGCCGCCAAGAAGGGCAATCGGACCTCCGTCCGCAGCTCGCTGCGCGGCAACCGCCAGGCCTGCGATAAGGTCCTGGAGACCATAGCCCCGCGCTACAAGGAGCGCAACGGCGGCTATACCAGGATACTCAAGCTGGGCCCGCGGCGCGGCGACGCGACCGAGATGGCGCTGGTAAAACTGGTGCAATAAAATGTTCGACTACATCTTCAGCCTGTTCTCGAACGACATCGGGATAGACCTCGGCACGGCCAACACGCTCGTCTACGTGAAGGGCAAAGGCATCGTGCTGCGGGAACCTTCCGTGGTCGCCAGCGACAAGAACAGGCGGAGGGTGCTCGCCGTGGGGAGCGAGGCCAAGCTGATGCTGGGCCGCACCCCGTCCAATATAGTCGCCGTGCGCCCGCTGCGCAACGGCGTCATAGCGGATTTCGAGTCCACGCAGGAGATGATAAAGTATTTCATCAGGAAGGTTCACAACAGGCGCAGCCTCCTGCATCCGCGGATAGTTATAGGCATCCCCTCGGGCATAACCGAGGTGGAGAAACGCGCCGTCCAGGAATCGGCCGAGCAGGCCGGCGCCAGGGAAGTCCACCTGATCGAGGAGCCGATGGCGGCCGCGATAGGGTCGGACCTCCCGGTCTCCGAGCCGCACGCCAGCATGATCTGCGATATCGGCGGCGGCACCACCGAGGTCGCCGTGATATCCCTCGGCGGTATGGTCGTGGCCAAGTCCCTGGACGTGGCCGGCGACGAAATGGACGACTGCATCGTGCAGTACTTCAGGCGCAAGCATAACCTCATAATCGGCGAGACCACGGCCGAAGAGGTAAAGATTCAAATAGGATCGGTTTTTCCCTTAAAAGAAGAGAAGACTATCGAAGTAAAGGGCCGGGACCAGGCGAAAGGCCTGCCGAAGACGATACTCGTCACCTCGGAGGAGATACGCCAGGCCCTGATGGAACCCGTTCAGCTGATAGTTGACGTCATCAAGCAGGTGCTCGAAGAGACCCCGCCGGAGCTTTCCTCGGACCTCGTGGACCGGGGCATGGTGCTCGCGGGCGGCGGCTCTCTTCTCAGGGGCTTTCCTGAGCTCATACGCCAGGAAACCGAGTTGCCTGTTCACAGGGCGGCCGATCCGTTAAGTTGCGTTGCTTTGGGATGCGGTAAGTATCTCGAAGAACTCGACAGGATTCAGCAGCGGCCCGAATTCCTGAAATCATACAGGCAGGACTGAGCCTCGCCGGGGCCGGACCCCGCGAAGCGAGGACGAGTCCTCTTTCAGGCTTCGGGCCCTCCAAGGAGGAGCCCGGATGAACAGGGAAAAAGACCTGGCCAATTACGCGCTGGCTTTTTTCGCCGCCGTTTCCTTCCTTCTTCTGATATTCCCTTCCACCCCGCTGGTCCATTCGGCCCGCCTGCTTTTCGGCTATTCCCTCTATCCCATACTTGAGGGCTCGCGCCTGGATTACCGGCTGCGCAATGTCCCCGATAACGTGGCGAGGCTGGTCCGCACCGACCAGGAGAACCTGCGGCTGAAGGCCGAGCTGGCCGCGGCTACCCTTTCCGCCGGCCGCGCCGCCCACCTCGAGGCGGAGAACGAACGCCTCTCCGACATGATCTCTCTTTCGCGGGACGGCCGCTGGCGCGGCTCCTGGGCCCGCGTGATATCCAAGTCCCCCCGGGACTGGTTCGGTACCGTTTTTATAGACAAGGGAGCGGAACACGGGATCCGCCCGCACGCCACCGTGCTGGCCATCGCCGGCGGCCGCCCGGTGCTGGCCGGCCGCGTGTTCGAGGTTTACCCTGGCTTTTCCAAGGTGATGCTGGTGACCAGCGAGCTCTCCTCCGTGATCTGCCGTCTCAGGGGCTCCGGCCACGAGGGTATGCTGGAAGGACGAGGTTCAAGGAGCCTGCGTCTCGGCTATCTGCAGGAGAAGGCCGTGCCGCAGGCGGGGGAGGAGATAGTCACTTCCGCCGGCGGACTGCTTTTCCCTCCCGGGATCCCGGTCGCTACGGTATCCGGTGCGGGCGAGAGGGACGTCTCGATGAACCTTTTTAACGCCGCCGCCGAACCCGCGGTGGAGCCCGATTCCCTGCAGGAAGTCTACGTGGTCAACAGGGATTTCCCGACCGAGATCCGGAAGTATTCCGAGGAGGCGCCGTGACTTTCCTTAAAGACGCCGGGTTCTTCCTCGTCCTCTCCGCCGCGCACTGGTGGCTGCACTGGTCTTTCCCGATGGGCGGACTCGCCCCGAACCTCCTTTTTGCCGCAGCCTTTTCCTGCGCGGTTATAGGCGGGCCGGTGCGCGGAATAGCCCTGCCTTTCTTCTTCGGTCTTTACGCCGACGTGCTCGGCGCGGGGCTCGCCGGGTCCTGGGCCCTCATTTTCACCCTCATGGGCTACGCGGTGCAGGTCATGAAGCGCCATTTCGACCTTGACAACCCCTTCTCCCAGTCGGCCGCGGCCCTGGTCCTGTCGCTGCTGTCACTGGCTGCCTATCAGTCCGCCTACATGACAATGGGAGGGCTCTCTCCGCTGCCGCTGCGTTCCATGCTTCTCGAACCGCCGATAAGCGCCCTGACGGTGCCTTTCGTTTTCGCCGCAGCGCGCCGCGCATGCGGGAGGCCCCGCCGGTGAGGGCCACGATCCCAGCCCCGGAGAGGCTCGAACTGCTTTGGACTCTGGCCTGGGCCGCGGGCCTGCTTTTCCTGCTCAGGTTCGTCAGCATACAAGTGCTCCAGCACGCCCATTACAGGGAACTGGCCGAGAAGAACCGCACCCAAGTCATAGCGCAGAGCGCCCCGCGGGGCAGGATCATATCCAGCGACGGGGAACTTATCGCCTCCAGTAAACCCTCCTTCAGCCTTGTCTATTTCCCCGGCTCCCCGGTTCCGCCGTCGTACGCCGAAAGACTCTCCGCGGCCCTGGCCGGGCCGCTGGGTATGAAGCAGGAGGAACTGAAGTCCTCCCTGCGCCGCGCGGTGACGCGCGAGACCCCGGCGCGCATAGCCGAGAACCTCTCGGTGTCGGCGATGTTCGCTATTTCCGAGCTCAAGAACATATACAGCGGCATAGACGTCATAACTGAGGCGCGCCGCCATTATCCTTTCGGCAGCTACCTGAGCCACCTGGTCGGATACATGGGCAAGATGGACTCGAGAGAGTGGGCTCGGTACGGGGCGCTCGGCGGCTACAGTTTCGATTCCCGGGTCGGCAAGGCGGGGCTTGAGAAGATGTACGAGAAGGAGCTGCGCGGCAAGGCCGGCGGTATATTCATGGAAGTGGATTCCAGGGGCAGGCTGTCGCAGATACTGGAGAGCCGGAAATGGGTGCCCGGGGCCGACATACGCCTGACCGTGGATTCGGTGGTGCAGGCGGCCGCCGAGGACGGGTTGAGAAAATCGTCCAGCGGCCGCGGCGCCGTAGTCGCCATGGACCCCCGCAACGGGGCCGTTCTGGCCTTCGTCTCCGCCCCGGGATACGACCCCAACGCCTTCGTCTCGTACAGCGACGAGGAATTCCCTAAGCAGGCGGAGAAGATACCCGAGTTCAATATCGCCGTGCAGGGTACTTACCCTCCGGGGTCCATATTCAAGATAGTCAGCGCCTCCGCTTTCCTCGAGTCCGGCCGTATAGATCCGTCGGATAGGGTTTTCTGCCCCGGCTATTACGACGCCGGCTCGCGCGTCTTCAAGTGCTGGGAGAAAAAGGGTCACGGGCGGATGGATTTCCTCGACGGCCTCGCCAACTCCTGCGACGTCTATTACTACGTCTCCGGCCTGCGCGCCGGACCGCTCTCTATAGAAAGGCAGGCCAGGGCTTTCGGCCTGGGCCGCCCCACCGGGATAAGGCTGCCCGACGAGAAAGCGGGCAACCTCTTCGGCCCCACCCGCCGCGCAACGCGCAAAAGTTACTGGTTCGTGGGAGACACTTTAAATCTAAGCATAGGTCAGGGCGAGACCCTTGTCACGCCCGTTCAGATGGCGGTAATGATCGCGGCCACCGCTTCCCGCGGCGCGCTCTGGAAGCCTTACTACGTGGACAGGGTGGTCTCTCCGGAGGGCAAGACGCTGCTGTCCCGCTCGCCCATTAAAAACGGAGAGGTGCGGCTGAAACCGGAGACCTGGGACCTCATATGGCAGGCCCTCAAAAAGACCGTCGACGAGGGCACGGGCCGGCCGGCGATCATAAAGGGCGCCGAGGTCTACGGCAAGACCGGCACCGCGCAGAATCCCCACGGGGCCGACCACGCCTGGTTCGTCTCTTTCGCGCGGGTCGGCGATGCGGCGCCGCAGGTGGCCGTGGCGGTCCTGGTGGAGCACGGCGAGCACGGCTCCTCGGCGGCGGGCCCCATCGCCAGGCGGGTAATGGAAGCCG
>DNQL01000184.1 GCA_003500765.1 Elusimicrobiota bacterium
GCCCTGGCCGAGCGCGCGGCTTTCAAGGCCATGGCCCCGGCCTCGCAGTCCGCGGCGGCCGACGCGGACTGGGACGTGGTATCCGCGATCGAAAGCGGCAAGCTCAAGCGCGCCGAAATAAAGAAAGAAGAACTGCCCGAAGAGCTCCGTGAAATGAGCGACAAGGAGCTGGACAAGACCATCGACGCCAAGCTGGCGGAGCGTAAAAAGATAAAGGAAGAGATATCCCGCCTGCAGGCCGAGCGCCGGAGCTACATAGAGGAACAGGAGAAGAAGTCCGCGGGCGGGCCCGAGACGCTCGACAAGGCCATGCTCCAGACGGTACGCTCGCAGGCCTCCCGGAAGGGCTACAAGTTCACCGGGCAATGAGGACCGCTCTCGCCGCCTGCCTGCTGGCGGCATTCACGGCGGGCTGGGCCGAAGCCGCGGACAGGCGGCGGCTGGCCCAGCTCATAATGCCCGCCGTCGACGTGGGCGAAGAGGAAAAAGCCCTGGCCATGGCCCGCGAGGGCGCCGGCGGCCTGCAGCTGCAGTGGGGCTCCTATTCGCTCGAAGAGACCCGCGGCTTCACCGAAAGCCTGCGCGAGGCGGCCGAAGTCCCCCCCATCATCGCCGTCGACTATGAAGGCGGCAGCGTCCACATCCCGCTCACGCTGGGACTGCTGGACCTGCCCAGCAACATGATGCTGGGCGCCGCCGACGACGAGAACAACACCGCCTCCCTCTTCTACCTGGCCGGCCGCGAGCTCAAGCGCGCCGGCGTGGACATGACCTTCGGCCCCGTCCTCGACGTCAACACCAATCCCGAGAACCCGATAATCGGCATCCGCTCCATCGGCTCCGATCCGGCGCTGGTCGCGCGCGTGGGCGGAGCCATCATGAACGGCTTCAAGGCCGCCGGCGTAATGACCGTCATGAAGCATTTCCCCGGCCATGGCGCGGCCGGCAAGGATTCCCACAAGGTACTGCCGACCATAGACCTCGGCCGGGAGGAGCTGGAGCGGGACCATATCGCCCCGTTCAGGGCTTCCGCCGCCGCCGTTCCCGCCGCGATGACCGCCCACATAATTTACCCGGCCCTGGACCCGTCGGCGCCGGCCACTCTCTCGTCGGCCGTCATACGCGGCCTGCTGCGCGACGACATCGGCTTCCGGGGGGCCGTGCTAACCGACAGCCTGGATATGAAGGCCATCACCTCTTTCCGCAGCGTGCCTCGCGCCGCCGTCCTGGCGCTCAAGGCGGGCGCCGACCTGCTGAATATCGGCCGCGGCGATTTCCCCGCCACGCTGGACGCGCTGGAGGCCGCCGCCGACTCCGGGGAGCTGCCCGCCGCCAGGATAGACGAAGCATGGGCGCGGGTGATGAAGCTCAAGAAGGACTATGCCCTGACGGAGCCCCGCGACGACGAAGAGAGCCCCTTCGACAGGGCTTACCTGCGCGTCTCGGGCGAACTATCGGCCAAGGCCGTGACGCTGCTGGCCGACCGAGCCGGCCTGGTGCCGCTGCCGGCGGAATATAAAAAGAAACGGATCGCGATAATACTATTCGGCCCTTCGCGGTTCAGCACCCAGGCTCTCCCCCTGTATAAGGGTCTTCTGCATTATGGCTACGGGGGCGCGCGCCAGTATTCCTTCGGCATCAGCCCCTCGGCCCGTGATACCAAAAAAATACTCTCCTACGCCCGCGAGGCCGACCTGCTGGTAATAGGCAGCTTCCAGTGGGCGCAGGCCCAGAACAGCGCGCAGACCGGGACGATAAAGTCGCTGCTGGGGCTGGGCAAGCCGGCTATAGTCATCAGCCTCATGAACCCCTACGACGCCGGGCTTTACCCCGAGGCCGGGGCGGTCATGGCGACCTACGGCATCAGCCGCACGTCCATGGCCGCGGCCGCCAAGATACTCTCAGGCACCATCGAGCCGGTGGGCAAGGCGCCCGTGGAACTCGAGGTCTCCCCCGCCGAATGAAAACGACGCTGACCCGCGCCGTAACCATCGCCCTGATAACTCTGGCCGCGGCGCTGCTCGGACGCGCCTATATAGTCGAGCCCATATACATAGCCAGCGCGTCCATGGAGCCGACCCTTTCCGAGGGCACGCACTTCTTTCTCGACAAGGTCACCTACAGGTTCCGGGCCCCGCGGCGGGGCGAAGTCGTGTCCTTCAAGCCCAGGCTGGGTGGCGAGATAGAGTCGGTAAAGCGCGTCATCGCCGTCGGCGGCGACGAGGTGGAGATACGCGCCAAGCAGGTCTGGGTCAACGGCGAGCCGCTGGTGGAATCCTACGCCGAGCACCGCCGCGGCGACGTGCTGCTCGACGGCGACAACCTCGGCCCCCTGACCGTCCCCGACGGACATCTTTTCGTCCTGGGCGACAACCGCGACTATTCTATGGACTCGTCGGTCTGGCGCACCCCCGACGGCGAGCGCGACCCCTTCCTCCCCCTCTCCGACGTCACCGGCCTCGTCCGCGGCGCTTTCTGAAATAAAAAGAGCCGCGCGGGCGCGCGGCTCTTTCGTTCGCGGCTGGCGCGGGGCTCAACCGATGAGGATGCCCGCTATCGTCGCCGACAGGAAGCCGGCCAGCGAGGCCGCCAGCAGGGCGTAGAGGCCCAGCTTGGCCAGGTCGTGCCTGCGCTCGGGCGCCATCGCGCCGATGCCGCCTATCTGTATCGCTATCGAGAGGAAGTTGGCGAAGCCGCAGACCGCGTACGACGCTATCGTCAGCGCCTTGGGGCTCACGCCGCCGGGATTGTTCTTGAGGAAAGTGGCCATATCCAGGAAGGCGACGAACTCGTTTATCGCCGTCTTCTGCCCCATCCAGGTCGCCACCTGCTGCACGTCCTGCGACGGCACGCCCATCACCCAGGCCAGCGGCGAGAAGATCCAGCCGAAGATCTTTTCAAGCGTCAGGCCCTCCACGCCGAAGAAGCCCGCGCCGTAGCCGATGAGGAAGTTGGCCATCGCCAGTATCGCCATGAAGGCGATGAGGCAGGCCGCCACGTTTATGGCCAGCTGCATGCCCACGCCGGAACCATTGGCCGCCGCGTCTATCACGTTGGCGTCGGTTATCTCCAGGTTCATCTTCACTATCCCGCGCGTTTCGGGGGTTTCGGTCTCGGGCACCAGTATCTTGGCCATCACCAGGCCCGCCGGCGCCGCCATGATGGAGGCGGCCAGCAGGTGGCCGGCTATATCGGGCATATACTGCACCAGCAGGCCCACGTAGGCCGCCATGATGCCGCCGGAGATGGTCGCCATGCCTCCGGTCATTATGGCCAGCAGCTCGGAGTTGGTCATCCGCAGCACGTAAGGCCGCACCACCAGCGGGGCCTCGGTCTGGCCTACGAAAATATTGGCGCTGGCCGAAAGCGACTCGGCGCCGGAGGTGCCCATCACCTTCGCCATTATCTTGGCGAAGACCAGCACCACTTTCTGCATTATGCCCAGGTAGTAGAGCACGCCCATGATGGACGAGACGAAAATGATGGTGGGCAGTACGCGCACGGCGAAGATAAAGCCGAGGGGCGGGTCGTTGGTGACCAGCGAACCGAACACGAAGCGCGAGCCTTCGTCGGAAAAAGAGAGCAGCTTTACGATGACGCCGTTCATCACCTCGAAGAACTTGCGGCCCCACGGGGTCTTGAGCACCAGTATGGCGAAACCGATCTGCAGGCCCAGGCCGGCTCCGATGGTCTTGTAGTTGATGGCCTTGCGGTTCTTGCTGAACGCCCAGGCTATGCCCAGAAGCACTACGACGCCGATCAAACCGATGAACCTTTCCATTATCTCTCCCCGTACGCGGTATTTTTACCAGTCCATTATACAATTTCGGGGAGATAACCCTACTTTTGAGCGCCCAAACCGGTGAATTTCTCCAGCATGTCTCGGAAATAAGTAAAAAGAGAAGAAAGATGGTCGGCGCGGCCTTCCAGCTCGACTGATTTTACTTCCAGTCTTGAAAACCGGTCCTGGTCCTTCGTCCGTCCGGAAGCCATGGCTTCGATAGAGGAACCGATCTCCTCCATCCTGCCCGACAGGTAGGAATAGCGGGAATCTATCTCGTAAACCTTGCGCAGGGACTGCAGGAATTCGGAGTATCCGCCCTCCAGCAGGTCCACCTTGGGGACTATGCGCGACAATTCGGGCAGCGCGCGGGCCAGCGAATCGGCCCGGCCGGCCAGCGACGATAACTCGAACCTTATCGCGCCCAACTCCCGCGACAGGGGGTCCAGGTCGCTTTTCGCGGCGAAAGGCCCGCCGCCGGAGCCCAGTGAGTTCAGAGTCCCCTCGGCCGCGGCCAGCCGCTCCTCAAGCCGCGCGAAGCCGGCGTTGAGCGAACCTGCAAGGTCCTTGCGCAGCCTTTCCAGGTCGTCCTTGAACCGCGCGCCGGATGTCTGCGCCGTCCTTTTAACCTCTTCGACGGTCCCGGACGACCGGTCGAGCCGGGTATAAAGAGCTGAAATTTCGACCCTGAGCTCTTTCTCCACGGCCTCCGCCCGGGCCAGGCGGGTCAATATCTCCCTCTTCCACCCGTCGTCAACGGGCGGCGCCGGGGCGGGCGCTCCCTGTCCCATCGGTTTCGGCGATGTTCGGGACGCCGGCGGCGGAGGCGGCGGCTGCATGGACGGCGTGACCGGCTTCTGCTCCGCGCATTCGTGGACGGACGAACCCTCCGGCTTTATGCAGGAAAAAAGCGAACCCTGCGGTTTGTCCGCGGCCTCCTCGAAAATATTATCCTTCCGTTCCATATCAGGTCCCTACTCGGTCTTTATCAGCGCTATCTCTATGCGGCGGTTCTTTGCCCGGCCTTCGAAGGTGGCGTTATCCGTCGCCGGCCGGTTCTCGCCGTAGCCTATCCCGGCGAGCTTCTTAGGGTCCAGGCCCAACTCTTCCAGATAGGCGACTACGGCGTAGGCCCGCGCCATGGAAAGTTCCCAGTTGGTGCTGTACGGCCCGCTCTTTATCGGCACATTATCGGTATGCCCTTCCACCACTATCTCGTTGGGCAGACCGCCTAGCTCCAGGGCTATGGGCTTAAGGACTTCCTTCGCCCTTTCCTTAAGATCGGCGCGCCCGGAGGCGAAGAGTATGGCCTCCGTCAGGACCAGCCGGACCTTTAACTCGCTGGATTCCACCGTGACCATGCCGTTGAGCTGCTTGTCCTTCAGAGAACTTGAAAGCTTGTCCGCCAGCCCGTCCTCCCGCTCCTGCGCCCTGGCCCGTTCCAGACGACGCGAGTCGGCCTTTCCGCCGAAAGCGCGCTGGATGTTGGCCAGCGACTCCTCGTACTGACGGCTCTGCTTCTTATCGTTGCGGGCGACCGAGAACGAGAACAGGACGAGGAAGAATATCATCAGGTAGCTCATCAGGTCGCCGTAGGTCACCGCCCACAGCGCGCCCTTATTGAGCTGGTTCTCCAGATCGTCCCGCCTTGCCTTATAAACAGCCATCTCGGCGCCCTCCGTCCTCTCCGCGCAGTTCCCCCTCCGCTTTACGGACCTCCGCCAGTTGTTCTCCCAGGGAGCCGGTCAGTTCCAGCAGGGCCTTCACGTGCCGCCGCACGAGGACGCCGGAAACGCCGAGCAGACCTTCGAGCCGCAGGGAATCCAGCTCCCCGGCGGCGGAACCCAGCGCCGCGGATATCTTCTCAAGCAGGACGCGCGAGCGCGACAGCGCGTCCGACGCCATCCTGGTGGAAGCGATGCCGGCCGCGGCTTCCTTAAGAGCCTCGCACGAGCCCGCCTCGATCCTTTCGGCGGACTTCGATATCTCCGCTCTGACCCCGGCGAGCCCGGACCGGGTCTCGCCTTCAAGCCGGGCCAGCCCGGCTTCGAGCGAGGAAGCGGAGGCCTCGGAGGAGGAAGCGAGGGCGCGCAGGGCGGACTGCTGTTCTTCCGTCTTCAGGATGAGAGAGTCCATCTTCTCCGAGAGCGACTTGTACAGCGCGTCCTCCCTCTCCCGTATCAAAGACAGCGCACCGTCGGAATATTCCCTGTTGAGGCGGCTCTCCTCGCGCAAGGCGGCGGCGAAGGCCGAGCCGGACGCCTCCGCTGCCTGTTCGGCGGCCAGCTTGGATACGGCCGCGCCGGAAAAGGAATTGCGTTCCAGTTCTTCGCGCAGCCCGGAACGGAGATCCTCCAGCAGGCGGGCCGTTCTTTCCTCGGCGGCCTTAGCCCCCCTCTCTCCCCGGGAGAGGGCCGTGTCCAGGCCGCTTTCCACCGCCCTTATACGTCCTTCCAGCGCGGTGAACGCCCTCTCTATCTTTTCGGCTATCATCCCGGAAACCGCGGACGCCAGCGCGTCCATATCGGGCGGCGCGGGAGGCGGCGGGGCCGGCGGCACGGGGGCGGGGGCGGCCGCTTTCTCGTATATCTCCATCAGCCTTTTCTCCAGCTCCTCCGCCCTGGCCCAGGACTTCTGCAGCTGCTCGTGCATCTGCCGGTCCATCTCGGAGAACTTCTGCTGCTCGCGCACCACCTTGAGCAGGTCCTCTATCTCGCGCCGGCCGCTTATCCTGGCCTCTTCCGCGGCCTTCATCTGAGAGGCCGAAAAGGCGCTGCGCTCCTGGTACGAGGCCAGCCGGCCCTCCAGCTCCTCTATCTTTTTAAGCAGGAGCGAGCCCACCGGAGGGGCTTCCCGGGGCGGCGCAGGCGGCGGAGCTTCCGACAGTTTCCTGTCCAGTTTTTCCAGCACGGCCTTCTCGAAGTCTCCTATAAGTTTCTTCACCGCGCCCAACGACTCCGCGGGCGGGGCCGCGGGAGGCGGCGC
>DNQL01000285.1 GCA_003500765.1 Elusimicrobiota bacterium
GCCTGGCCAGCGCCGGGTAGGCGCCCTTGCGGGCCGCCCAGAGCGTCTCGCGCTCGTCGGCGTCCGCCGCTTCCCTGAAATCGAGCGACCCCGCCGCCGCGGCGAAGGACCTGATCTCCGCCATTTCCTTCTCCAGGTCCCGGCGGGAATTGCCGTCGAGTTCGATTATTAGGACGGCCCCGGTCCTGTCCGAAAGCTTCAGCCCTCCGCCGCCTGCGGCGTCCAGCGAGACCCTGTCCATCGCCTCCAGAGCGCGCGGCACTATGCCCGCCGCTATCGTCGAGGCCACGGCCTTCATCGCGTCGTCCACCGACGCGAAGGAGCAGACGGCGGTCAATATGTGCTTCGGCAGAGGCAGGATCCTGAGCCGGGCGTATATCGCTATACCGAGGGTCCCCTCGGAGCCGGTGAAAAGGCCGGGCAGGTCCGGCCCCGAGGCGTCGATGGAAAGATCCAGCGTTTCGCCCTGAGGCGTTACCACGGTCATGCCCAGCAGGTTGTCGGAGGTGACGCCGTACTTGAGGCACAGCGGCCCGCCGGCGTTCTCGCCTATATTGCCGCCGATGGTGCAGACCCGCTGGCTTGCGGGGTCGGGCGGGTAGAAGAAGCCGGCCTTCGCCAGCTCTTCCTGCAGTTTCAGGTTGACGACGCCGGGTTCTACCACGGCGACGCCGGCCGCAGTGTCTATGGAGCGTATTTTATTCAGGGGGGAGAGGTTGAGTATCACGCCGCCCTTGAGCGGGATGGTGCCGCCCGAAAGGTTGGTGCCGGCCAGCCGGGGCAGGAAAGGGACGCCGGCGCCGTGCAGCAGCCGCACCAGCGGCGCCACTTTTTCGGCGGAGTCCACCCGCACCACGGCGTCGGGCCTGGCCCTGGCCGAGCCGGCGTCGTAGGCGTAGGCCAGTATGTCGGCCTCGCCGGTGAAGACATTGTCGTCACCGGCTATCCTTTTCAGCTCTTCCAGCGTGCCGCCGAGGCGGTCTTTTCTGAACATCCGTTCCTTTTACAGCGAGCGCAGCTTGGCCGTGAAATGCGGCAGTATGGGCGAGACCTCGACGGCCTCTAGCCCGCGTATCCGCTTCTTGTTCTTCGCCAGCGCGCCGCAGACCTCGATGACGTAATCGATGTGGCTCTGCGTGTAGACGCGGCGCGGCATGGCCAGGCGCACCAGTTCCATCGGGGCGGCCATGAAGTTGCCCTTGGCGTCCCTGCGGCCGAACATCAGCGTGCCTATCTCGACGCCGCGTATGCCGCCCTCCAGGTACAGGGCGCAGGCCAGCGCCTGGGCGGGGAAGTTCTGCGGCTTTATGTGGGTCAGGAACTTCTTGGCGTTTATGTAGACGCCGTGGCCGCCGGGCGGGTTGACTATCGGCACGCCTTTCTTTATGAGTCCCTCTCCCAGGTAGGCCGAGGAGCGGATGCGGTACTGCAGGTAATTCTCGTCGAGCACTTCGCGCAGGCCGATGGCCAGCGCTTCCAGGTCGCGGCCGGCCAGGCCGCCGTAGGTGTTGAAGCCCTCGGTGAGTATGAGCATCTGGCGGCATTTCTGCGCCCACTCGGTATTGTTCATCGCCAGGAAGCCGCCGATGTTGACGAGAGCGTCCTTCTTGGAGCTCATCCAGCAGCCGTCGGCCAGCTCGAACATCTCCTCGGCTATTTCCTTGACGGGGCACTGGTTGTAGCCCTTCTCGCGCAGCTTGATGAAGTAGGCGTTCTCGGCGAAGCGGGCGCAGTCGAGGAACAGCGGGATGGCGTGGCGGCGGCAGAGCTCCTGCACTTTTTTGAGGTTGGCCATCGATACCGGCTGGCCGCCCAGCGAATTATTGGTGACCGTCATCACGCAGAGCGGGATATTGTCGGCGCCCTTCTCCTTTATGAAACGCGCCATCGCCTCCACGTCGGCGTCGCCCTTGAACGGCGCGACCTTGTCGAAGTCCAGGGCGCCTTTGGCGGGGAAGTCCATGGCCTGCGCGCCGGAGTATTCCACGTTGGCGCGGGTGGTGTCGAAATGGGAGTTGGAGATTATGTACCGGCCCTTGCCGCCTATGACGGAGAAGAGGATCTTCTCGGCGGCGCGGCCCTGGTGCACCGGGATTATCTCCTTCAGGCCGGTCAGTTCGCGCACCTGCGCCTCAAAGTTGTAGTAGCTGCGCGCGCCGGCGTAAGATTCGTCGCCGCGCATGATGCCTCCCCACTGGTCCGCGCTCATGGCGCCGGTGCCGCTGTCGGTCAGCATGTCGATGAGGACCTTCTCGGCCCTTATGTTGAAGAGGTTGTAGTGGGCCTGCTCCAGCAGTCTGACGCGCTCCTCGCGGGTAGTGAAACCCAGCGGCTCCACGGTCTTTATCTTGAAAGGTTCAATGATGGTCTTCCATTTCCATTCCATAAGCGGGCCTCCTGCCGGTTAGCGGCACCTTTATTTTAATATTTATTGTGGCGCGGGGGACACTATGCGCGGGCCGGCGCCCCCGAACAAGGCGGAGCCGGTCCGGGACAAGGGCCGCGGGGCTAGTTGGCGAGGTAGTAAAGGGCCAGGTAGCCGACCAGGAAGACCATGATCCACATGACCGTGCTGCCGACGGGGCGGTAGAGGTAGGCTTCGCCGGGATAGGCCCTGAGGGCGGTTTCGAGCCGCTCGCGGAGTCCGGCCTCGGCTTCCGGGGTGCTGAAGTAGAGCCGTGCCTCGAGCGCGGCTATGCGCAGGAAGGCGCGAGGGTTCTCCGAAGCCATCGACAGCCTGGCGGGCAGCGTCTCCAGCGCGGCTTTCTTCAGCCCGTCCGCGAAGCGGCCCAGCGGGCCGTGCAGGAGGCGCATGAAGGCCCCGGCGCCGCGGCGGTAGGGCCAGTCCGTGTCCAGGCTCATCGACGGTTCCGGGTCGAGGTGCCGCAGGAACATGAAGAAGCCCAGCGCGGTGAACGAGAGCATGCCGACGGCGGAGACCACGTGGGCCGCCGTGTAGGGCTCGTAGGAGCAGGGGAAAGGCAGCCTCGCGTAGAGGGCGCCGGGGAACAGGCCGATGAGAACGCAGGCGAGCGCGGCCAGGCCCATGGCCGCCAGCATATTGCGCGGCGGCTCGTGGCCGCGGGCGCCGGAGTCGCGCCAGAAGAACATGTAGTAGGGCAGCTTGAGGCCGGTGTGGAGGAAAGTGCCGGCCGAGGCCAGCGTCAGCAGCAGGTAGGGCGCGGAGCGAAGACTCTCGCCGGCCGCCGAGACCACCATCGATTTGCTGACGAAGCCGCTGAAGAGGGGGAAGGCGGAGATGGACATAGCACCTATCATGTAGAGCCCCATGGTGACCGGCATGCCGCGCCAGAGGCCGCCCATGTCGCTGAGGCGGGTCTTGCCCGTGGTGTGCAGGACGGCGCCGGCGCCCATGAACAGCAGGGCCTTGTAGATGATATGCGCGGAGGCGTGGGCGGCCGCGCCGTTGAGCGCCAGCTGCGTGCCTATGCCCACGCCGCAGACCATGTAGCCGACCTGGCTGATGATGTGGTAGGCCAGCAGCCGCCGCGCGTCGTTCTCCAGCACGGCGTAGACCACGCCGTACACCGCCATCAGGGCGCCCAGCCAGATCAGTATCTCGGTGCCGGGAAAGCCGCGTATGAGCGCGTAAACGGCGGACTTAGTGGTGTAAGCCGTCATCAGGACGGCGCCGGTCACCGAGGCGCGCGGGTAGGCGTCTGGCAGCCAGGCTCCCAGCGGCGGCACGGCCGCGTTGAGCAGGAAGCCGCCCAGTATCAGCCACGAGGCTGGGGAGGAGAGGTCCGCCGTCATCGACGAGAACCCGATGGAGCCCGTGCCGGCGGCGCGCAGCAGGATGCCGCTGAGCAGCAGCACGCCGCCGAAGAGGGGCACCATCAGGTAGCGC
>DNQL01000250.1 GCA_003500765.1 Elusimicrobiota bacterium
GGGCGGCGCGGCCGCCTCGCCCGGGGCTCCGACGGACGAAGAGCTGGAACCGGCCGATTTCACCAGGTCGCTGTCCATGATAGCCGCGCGCCTCACGCGGGACGAATCCGAACAGAAGCGCATTGTGGACGCGCTGATGAAGAAATTCCTGCAGGAGGTCGACGAGCGGGTCAACAAGGCGCTCGAAGAGACCAGGAAGGAGAAACGGAAGATCGAGAACGACATCGCCCGCACCGAGTCGGTGGTCTCCTCCATGGCCGAAGGCGTGGTGGTGGTGGACGCGGAAGGCAAGATCCTTATGATGAACCCGCAGGCCGAGGCCCTGTCGGGCAGGCGTTTGAGCGAGCTCTCGGGCAAGAAACTGCTCGACGTCGCGGCCCTGGAGAACCAGGTCCTCTCGCTGGCCAGCGAGATAAAGTCGGAAAACCAGAAAGATATCGACAAGAACGTGGCCACGGCCGGCGACAAGGGCCTGGCGGAGACGATAAAGAAGTCCACCGCCATAGTACAGAACCAGGACGGCCGCATAGTCGGCGCCGTCTCCATCCCGACCGACGCCGCCAGGCTCAAGGAGATAGACAAGCTTCAGACCGATTTCGTGGCCAATATGACCCACGAGCTGCGCTCACCTCTGACCTCGATAAAAGCCGCGCTGGACATGATGCGCAAAGAGGGGACCGCGCCGGAATCGAAGAGCGTGCTCAACACGGCCATACGCAACGCCGAGCGGCTCAACTCCATCATCACCGACATACTCGACTTTTCCAAACTGCAGTCGGGCAAGCTGGTCTTCCGTCAGACGCGCACGGACCCCGCGGCCATAGCCCGCGAGGCGGCCGACTCGATGAAGGCCTGGGCGCAGTCCAAGGGCATAGAGCTCGACCTGCGCGCGGAACCGGACCTGCCGGCGGTCTACGCCGATCCCAACCGCACCACGCAGGTGCTCATCAACCTGCTCTCCAACGCCATAAAGTTCACGCCCGCCAAAGGCCGCATAGAGATAAGCGTGGACGCGGGCAAGGAAGCGCTGTCCAGCCACGTCTTTTTCTCGGTCAAGGACAGCGGCCCCGGGATAAAGAAAGAGGACCAGGAGAAGATCTTCGAGAAGTTCGTACAGATAGCCTCCGGCGAGAAGGTCGGCGGCACCGGGCTCGGTTTGGCCATCACCAAGGCCATGACGGTCCTGCAGGGCGGCAGGCTGACGCTGGAGAGCGAGCCCGGCAAGGGCGCCACTTTCAGGGCGGCCATGCCGGTGTACAGGGGACAGGGCGAAGCCCAGGACGCCGCGGAGGCCGCGCCCGCCCCGGAGCCCGAAAAGTCCTGGTGGCGGAAACTGTTGGGCCTCTAACGGGGATCCCCGATTATCCTGGAGACCTGCAGGAGGCGCGGGCTAAGCTTGAGGCCGGCCTCGCCGGCCCGGCGGGGATTCACCTCTATACGCACACGCTTCTCCTCGGTGAAAAAGCCGATGATCCCGCCTTTGCCGGCGAAACCGGGCATATCGCTTACGGTGAGAACGCCGCGTCCCAGCCCCCTGAGCAGGGCCGGCAGACTTCCCCCCAGGGAACCCGGGATAAAAAGGATGCGGCAGTCTGAAAAGGGGCCGTTCTCTTTAAGGCGCAGCACCTTTATCTCCGCCGCGCCGGCTTTCCTGCCGTCCAGGGCGGCCAGCGACGAGGCCATCGGCCCTCCCCCCAGTACGCAGACGGTGAATTTTCCTGCCGCGGCGGCCGTGGAGGACGGCGCTTCCCACTCCACGAACTGCGTGAAATTATAGATATAGGCGGCCTTCACTCCGGCCTCGAGGCCGCCCTCCCCGGCCGGGCACGGCGCGGGGAATAACGGCAGAGAGGCCAGGAGCGACAAAGCCCCGGCCAGCCGTCCGCGCGATATCCTCCGCTCCGTTTTCTTCATCCTCTACTTCTTTTTCCCCTTCTCCGTATATTCCGGGTAAAGCTTGCCGGCGCATTCGGGACAGAAACCGTGGGTGAACTCCGCCTCGGTGCGGCTGGAGATATAATCCTCCAGGTTCTGCCACTTGCCGTAGGAATCGCGTATCTTCTTGCAGCTGGCGCAGATCGGCAGCAGGCCGGACAGCGTCTTCACTTCGACCAGGGCCTTGCCCAGGGTGGCGACCAGCTCCGCCTGCTTCTTATTGAAGGACTTCCGCTCTATCGCGTAGAAGACGGCGCGGGCCAGCAGGGCCGGGCTCAGGTCGCCCTTGACTATGTAGTCCTGCGCCCCCTGGTTGACCAGGTCGAGGGCGAGGTCCTCGTCGTTGACCACGGTGAGCAGCAGCAGCGGCGTCTCCGGAGCGGCCTCCACCAGCTTGTCGAAGGTGTCCCGGCCCCGGCTGTCGGGCAGGTTCAGGTCGGCCACGATGGCGTCGAAAGCGTCTTTCTTCACCGCCGCCAGCGCCTCCCGCATGGAACGCGCGGAGGTCAGCCGCATCTGCGCGGCTTTGGCCTTGCTGAAAACCCTGCGCGTCAGCGCCAGGTCGTCCGGGTCGTCCTCTATCAGAAGTATCTTTAATGTCGTCCTGGCCATTTTACGCCCCCTTTTTTTCGCCCGTATCCTCTTGTTTTCCGGCACAGTTCCCTCCCGTTCCGCCGGGTATGGTAAAAAAGAAAACGGCGCCCTTACCCGGCTCGCCCTCGGCCCAGATCCTGCCGCCGTGCCGCTCTATTATCCGCCTGCAGGTGACCAGCCCTATCCCCGTCCCGGGAAAATCGGAGGCCGCGTGCAGGCGCTGGAAAGGCCTGAAAAGATTGCCGGCGTACTCCATGTCGAAACCCGCGCCGTTGTCCCTGACGAAGAAGGCGGGCTCCCCGCCCTTGCCGTCCAGCCCGAATTCCACCTTCGCCTCCCCGGTACGGCGCGTGAACTTCCAGGCGTTGCTTATCAGGTTCTCGAGCACCTCGCCGATAAGGGTGCGGTCGCCGCAGGCCGCCAGTCCGGTGGCGGCGGTGAACGACACCCGTCTTTCCGGCTCGGCCTCCCTGAGGTTGGAGGATATCTCCTCCGCCATGGCGCTCAGGTCCAGCGGCGCGGGGGTGATGGACTGCCTCATCAGCCTGGAAAGTTTCAACAGGCTGTCTATGACCCCGGCCATCTGCCGGCAGCCGGCGCGTATCCGGGCTATGGCGTTGCGCGCGTCCTCCGGCAGAGAGGCCGCGTGGTCCTCCTCCAGTATCGCGGCGAAACCGTCCATGCGGCGCAGCGGCGCCCGGAGGTCGTGGGAGGCGGAATAGGTGAAGGCCTCCAGCTCCTCGTTGGCCGCCCGGAGTTCCGCCGTGCGCTCGGCCACGGCCCGCTCCATGCCGGCGC
>DNQL01000002.1 GCA_003500765.1 Elusimicrobiota bacterium
GGGCCGCCAGGAAGCCGCGCACGCACTCCGAGCGCACACGGGGCGGCATGGCCGCGAGATTGGCCTGGAAAGGGTACGGCGTCCAGCGGCCGTGAGCGAAGACGCGCGCGTCCCGCCTTATCCTGCGGACATTGGCCCCGAGGGCGCCCAGTATCAGGCGCGTGGTCTCCGGCCAGCGGAGGTGGAGGAGGTGCCCGGAATAGTCGAAGTGAAAACCGCCCTTCCTTACGGTGGCGGCCAGGCCTCCCAGCCGGGGTTCCTTTTCGGCGAGGAATATTTTTTTGCGGCCCCGGAGGGTCATGGCCGCTGAAAGTCCGGCCAGCCCTCCTCCTATTATCAGCGCTTCGGTCTTTATCATCGCGAAAATATTATACCAACTATCCTTTTCCGGGTAAGTTCCGACCGTGCCGGGGGGGAGTCAGCGCGAGGGCCGCAGGATCGCGGTCATTTCCCCCATGGTCAGGCCGAAATTTCTGGACCTGAGGCCGCGGGGTACGAGGCCCGCCGCGAGAGAAGCCGCCGGCGAGAGCAGCCAGTGGGGATAGGCCGCGAACTGCGTGCGTATGTATTCCAGGTTGACGGCTTTTTTGGCCGCCTCGAAATTGACCGCCTCGAAGCCCGCCTTTTGCGCGAGCAGCGAAAGCGAGCGCCTGTTAAAATAGAAAAGGTGTTCGCGCTTGTAATGCGTCCACTTCGCCCCCATTATCCTGCGGGTCAGCGAGCCGGTGTCCGGAGTCATGATCATGATGACGCCGTCCGCTTTAAGCGCCCTGCGGGCCGCCGCCAGCGTCCGCAGAGGGTCGCGCACGTGTTCCAGGAGGTCCGACATCGCGATGACGTCGAAATGCCCGTCGGGGAAGGGGCAGTCCTCCAGAACGCCCCGGTGGACCCTGTCGGCTCCGAACTTTTCCTTGGCGGCGGCGCTTGAATAATCCGATATCTCCACGCCGTAGGGGCTGAACCCCCTTTTTTCAGCGGCTTCCAGGAAATACCCGGTGGCGCAGCCCACGTCCAGGATATTGCCGGAGGCCTTATACCGGGTTATGAGGTCGAGGCGCAGTTCGAAGGTGGCGGTCTTCATCGCCTTCACCGCCGCGTTCTCGCCCGCGCCGGACAGGCCCCAGGACTTGTAGTAGCCTTCGCCGTAGATGGCGAGCAGTTCGCTGTCCGAGGGTTGAGGGCTCAGGAAGCGGGCGGAGCAGGAGCCGCAGACGTGGACGGCGGCGCCGCCGAGGAGGAAGTCCTTCCGGACTTCAGTCGATCCGCAGAGAGGGCAATTCACGGAGCGGCGCCCCGCTTCTTCTTCACGGCCCCGTGGAGGAAGACCAGGCCGGCGGCGCAGAACATCAGCATGAAGTGGTCGTAGGGAAGGCGGTACCTTGGAACGCCCAGTATAACGCTGTGCATGAGCGATACATAGGCCAGCAGGAGAAAGGAGGGGAGCAGCGGAACGAGGTTCTGTTTGTTCACCATGAACAGGCCGCATAACGCCGCGGCGAGCATGAGGTAATGCGCCGCCTGGTACAGGTCCGCGTAAACAGGGGATATTTTTGAGATCATCACTTTCCCCGCGGGCAGAGTCCAGAAGCGCCATAAATTTCCGGCCATCCGGGCCGAGTAGTCGAAGGGATTGGTCAGCGCGTATTTCATGACGCGTCTGCCCACGATGCTCTCCATCTCGTGGCGCGGCAGGCCGGCGAGATCCGGGTATTCGCGCAGCGGGCTGAGCTCCACCATTCTGTCGCCGTCCCAGGCGTCGTCCTGCATGGCCAGCCAGAGCAGCCATCCGCCGCCAGCGTTCACCGCCATAAAGCCGCCGTGGGCGTAGTAGTTGCGCACGGTCCATACAGATACCACGGCGGCGCCGATGGCCGCGTAAAGTACGAATCCTTTGAGAAGCCCTCGCAGCCGCCGGAAAAGAACGGCGGGCAGCAGGAAAGCGGGGAAGAGGAGGGTAGGTGCCCGCACGAGAACGGAGACGCCGTGCAGTATCCCCGCCATGGCGAATTTGCGGTTGTCCGTTTCTTTGAAAGCCCTGGTCAGCAACAGGCATTCCCAGAGAAAAAAGAAAATAAAAAGACACTCGGTCAGGCGCACATTGCTGTAGAGGATGAACGGGGGGTAGGCCGCGGCCAGCAGGCCGGCCCCCAGCGCCGCGGCCGGCGGGAAGAGGAGGCCCGCTATGGTCATGAGAAGCACCGCGCTGCCGGAGTCGATGAAGCACTGCAGCAGCCTCACCGCGAACTCGCTGTGGTCCGTAAACGAATACACGGCCGCCAGGAACAGCGGGTATACAGGGGGGCGGGTGTCCGTGGGACGGCCCGTCTCCTCGAGAAAGCCGTCCCCCCGCATAAGGCTGACCGCCACGGCCTCGTATGACTTGGCGTCGAACTGTTCGTAAGCGCGCGGTATCTCCGGGAAGCCGAAAAGCAGGCCCAGCCGCAGCGCCAGGGCGGCGAGAAAGACGTAAAGCCGGGCTCTTGCTGTCATGTCATTTCTCTCCGAACCAGGTGTTGGCCGCCAGCGCCGCGGCCTGCTTGAACTGCCGCGTCAGGTCGTAGAAGGACCTTATCCGGGCCAGGCGCCGCAGTATATAACGGAAATTAAAATAGAAGATAGAGACCGCGCGCCTGCGGTATTTAGATATCTCCTCGCGTGAAAGAGCCCTGCTGGCCATGGCGACTTCGGCGCCGGACTGGTCCATTACGGCGAAATCGCCGTCCACAAGGCCGTGGGCGATGGCCTCTTCCCTGAGGGGCGTTCCCATGCGCGGCACCGCCACGTTGATGGAGGCGTAATCCAGGTTTATGGTCCGGAGAAGGGCCAGGGTCTGTTCCATCGTTTCGCGGGTCTCTTCCGGCAGTCCCAGGATGAAGGTGCCGACCGTTTCGACGCCGATCTCGGCGCAGTGGTCTATAGTGGAGATTATCTGCGCGCGCGTGTAGCCTTTCCCGTACTTTTTAAGTATCTCGTCGGAGCCGGATTCGACGCCGAAGATAACGGTGTGGCAGCCGGCCTCTTTCATGAGGGAGAGAAGGGCCGGGTCCGCCACGTCCACCCGCGAAAAACAGGTCCAGCCGATACCCAGCCCGGCGCTTATCATCCGGCGGCAGAGTTCCCTGGTTTCTTCTTTTCGCGCGCCGAATGTCTGCGTATGGAAAAGGACCTCTTTTATGCCGAGGCTTTTTACGTGTTCCAGTTCGGCCATCACGGAGCCGGTCGTCCTGGTCTTGAAGCCCAGCGTCCCCATCACGCAGAAACTGCAGTGAAAGGGGCAGCCGTAGTCGGTGAGCACGGTGGCGAAACGCCTGTTCCTGACGAAAGGGTGTCGGTAGCCCCCGGAGAAAAGCTCGTGCCGCGGAACCGGAACTTCGAACCGGGCCGCCGCCGGGGCGGCTTTTAGCGGCAGCACTTCGTGCCCGGAGCGGATCAGCATATTGGCCGCCGACGCGTGATCTCCCTCCAGGTACGATACGATGTCCCTCGTGGTGAAGTCCAGCAGGATCGCGTCCAGGGGGGAGTCCGGCCCGAGATATCTGGCCCCGTCCTCCCGGAAAGGGTCCCCTATGCCGATCAGTTCGGCCCCGGGGCGGGCCGCCGCCCGCACCCGCGCGGCGAAGGCGAGGTCCTCGGGCAGGCTGACGGAGCCGAAAAGGCTTATCACCGCGTCGGGGGCGAAGCGGCGTATTTCCTCCAGGGCGCTCTCCGGGGAAAGTTTTCCGGCTATGGCGTCTATCAGCCCGACTTCGTACTCCCCGGCGAGTATCCCGCTGAGCATGACGAAGTCCACCGGGTGGGGGAGGTAGTCGGCCTGAGAGACTTTGCTGCAGAAATAATCCCGTATGTAGAGCCGTTCGCCGGGCGGGTTGAGGAGCAGGACTTTTTTCATCGCGCCAGTTTTTTAACTACCTCTTCCAGCACCTCGTCCGGGTCGATGGCCTGCATGCATTTCGGCTCGGTCCAGTAGCAGCGAACGGATTTCCGGTCGTGCACGTTTATGCACGGGCTGCAGTCTATGCCTTTGAAGAACACCGAGTGCCCTTCTCCCAGCGGCCCGTACATGACGGGCGTTTCGGGTCCGAAGAAGGAGACGGTGCGGGTCCCCATCGCGGCGGCCAGGTGCAGCGGCCCCCCGTCGTTGGAGATCATCAGCTCCGCGCCTTCCAGCAGCGCGGCCAGCTGCGTGACGGAAAGCTTTCCCGCCAGGTCCAGGACGCGGGGGCTGGCCAGCCTTTCGCTCATTTCCCGGACATAGGAGATCTCTTTGCCGGACCCGGTAAGCACTACGCTGACGCCGCTCCGGTCTAGGACGCCGCGCAGGACCCGCGCGAATCTGTCGGCCGGCCAGCGGCGCTCCACGCTCAGGTCTCCCGCGCTGATATATGCGCAGACATATCCGCCCCCGGCCCCGCCCTTTTCCAGGATCTCCCTCACCGCCTTCCTGTCCTCTTCCGGAACGAAAGGCCTGACCATCTCCAGCTTCTCTTTTTTCTCCAGGCCGATGTGGGTCCCGAGGGCGTAAAAAGTGTCGGTTATATGCCAGTACCTGTTGAAAGGCACCCTTATGGTGTGAATGTCCCCTCTCCAGGTCTCCCAGGCGTGATATCCGACCTTTACCCTGGCGAAGGTGAAAAAAGAGACTATCGCCGAGAAGCGCGTGAAGAACTCGAAGTCGAGGACCAGGTCGAAACGCTCCCGCCAGAGGTACATCATGGCGGAATAGAAAGACCGGGCGAAAGCGGCCCAGCCGCCGTCGATATCTATGGTGACGACTTCGTCGAAAAGCCGGAGGGCCCCGCTGATCCCGCGGTTCCTGCCCAGCGTGAGGAAAACCAGTTTCGATCCCGGATAGGCTTTCCGGAACTCCGCCATGGTGGGCGAGAGCAGGAGTATGCTGCCCATGCCCAGGAATTTCATGGCCAGCGTCTTGCGTATCTCTTCCCTGCGGGGGAACGCCTCTTCGCGGCGCGAAAGCCTGGAGAGGACCGTAAGGATCAGGCACAGCGGCAGGCCGGCGTATTTGTCGAGGAATTTAAGGAAGCCTATTTTCATCATACCTGGCCCGGAGCACGGAAAACTCTATTTTTTCAGCAGGTGACCGTAGTTCTTCAGGGCGAAGACGCAGGTCCTGAAGAAGCTGCGTTTTTCGCTCTTAAGGAATATATAAAAATATACGGCCCCGAACCATAGTTTGAACAGCGGGTTCGGCGGCAGTTTGATAAGGAGCTTTATGAGGGGCAGGGACCAGGGCCAGAGTACCGCGGTCTGGAAGAACTTGTGCAGGTTCTCTATCCTGCGTATATCGGGCATCCTCAGCCGGGAGTCTATGAAGAAAGAAGAGGAAATGGAGTCCGGGCTGAAATCCTTGTCCAGGTAGCCTTTCTCCTGGGCGTAAACGGTCAGGGCGGTACGGGGATAGGGGGAGAAAATGGAGCACCAGGGGTAGTCGGCTTTGATCCTGACGTTCATCCGTATGGTGCCGAAGGCGTCCTCGAGGGTCTCGCCCGGCAGCCCGACTATGTTGTAGGTCCTGAAAGGCAGGCCCGCCTCGTGCAGCATGCCGGCCGCCTTGTAGATGTCGGCGTCCTTTATGCCTTTCCTGAGCACATTGTTGCGAAGCGTCTCGGAGCCGGTCTCGATGCCGAAGAAAACGCTCCTGCAGCCGGCGTCCCTGAGCCGCCGGGCGTAGTCGGGGCTGGCGCTCATTATGTCCGCCCGCGCCAGGCACAGGAATCCGAGGCCTATCTCCCGCTTATACTCTTCGAGAAAACCGTAAAGCCATCTCTTGTCCAGGCCGAAGACGTCGTCGCAGAAATAGACGGTCTTCACCTCTCCCGCCTTCTTGAGTTCCTTGAGTTCCTCGATAACTTTGGCCGGCTTGCGCACCCTTACGTGCCGTCCCTTGTTCTCGTAGAGGAGCCTGATGCTGTCCTCGAAGCAGAAGGTGCAGTGGAAAGGGCAGCCGCGCGAGGTTATCACGTTCCTCACGCTGCGGTCCGCCGCCGTCCCCAGTGCGCGGTACAGGCCCCGGTCCGGGAAAGGGTACTCGTCCAGGTCCTCGCGCAGCGGCCGCACCGGGTTCCTGTGTATCCGCCCGCCTGTTTTTACGTGAAGGTTGGCTATCCCGGAGATGTCTCCCCCGGAATCTATCGCGTCCAGGAGGTCCAGGACGGCGTCCTCCCCTTCGCCCCGGCAGATCGCGTCCACCCCGTCCTCTTCTATGAATTCCGGGAAAAAAGTCGGGTGGGCCCCGCCGAAAAGGGTGAGGACATTGTGCCTTGATTTAAGCTCTTTGGCCGTTTCCCGGGCCCACCGGTGGGAGCCGGTCATTATGGAGAAAGCTATGACGTCCGGCTTGAAAGAGGCCATGACGCCGGCGAAGTCCTCCGGGGAGCCGCCCAGCGCCAGGTCGCAGGCGTGGCGCCGCTTCACGGCCGCCGATATGTACATCGGCCCGAGAAATTCGTATTCGATGTTCTGCAGGAAAAGGATCTTCGCCATTCGGTACCGCGTTTCGTCTCCGGCGCCTCCGGGGCCCGTCTACTGAAAAATACGCTTCCCCGGTCGCGCCGGGCCCGGCCGCGGGCGTCTCTCCGTGTATCGCCGGGGTCGCTGCGGAAAAACGGCGGAAGGAGCGTGTTCCGGACAGTAGATTGTATCAAATAGCGGCTATCCTCCCGTCCGGCCGGGGACGGGATTATATTGTAGAATTGAAGCCGTCCCTATGACCCGCCCCGACGAGAGCCGAATATACAGGGCCTTGCTCCACGCGCTGCCCGCGGCCGCGGCCGCCGTACTGTCGCTGCGGACCTTCGTCCTGTCCCCGGCGTACGCCCCGCACTGCCTCTCCTGTTACGCCGACCGGGGAGAGATGCTTTTTCACGCGCTGCGCGACAAGGCCGTCAGTTTCGCCATGCCGACGCCGGGCATGCTTTTCGCCTGGTTCAAATATCATCTCGGGACCGGCCCCTACCTTCCCGTAAGCGCGGCCGGACTCCTGTCGTGCCTCGCGGCTTATTCGATAGGCCGCGCCGGAGGGCCGCCGGCGCGGGGCGCGGTTTTCGCCCTGG
>DNQL01000212.1 GCA_003500765.1 Elusimicrobiota bacterium
GCCCCAGGTCCGGCGGGCCCCGGCGGCCGCCTCTATCGCGGCGTCCACTTCCGCGGCGGAAGCCCGGTGATAGCGGCCGAGTTCCTGTTTGTGGTCGTGAGGGGCCGTTATCCGCCCCGTCCTGCCGGTGCGGACCTCCGCGCCGCCTATGAACAGCGGGACTTCCGTCGGAGAGGCCTTCAATTCCTCCAGTTTCGCCTTGATGGCGGCCCGCTCGGGGCTGCCGGGCGCGTATGTCAGATTAGGTTCGTTGGCGGGTCTTTCGGCGGAAATTTTTGCGGTCATTTTAATACCTCTTTTAAACTATCTTACAAAATCGCGCGGGGGTGTCAATCTGTCTCTTCCCAATGAAAATTTGACACCTTAACGGTTTGGTGTTAAAATATCCGCGCTACTACTAATAGTGGTGGGGGCAGTAGAAACCACAACGTATGGTAGGCCGCGGGCGCCGTGGATAGTATAGGCAAGGCGCCCCCGCGGGGCCCTCGTCGGCCCGGAAACAGGAGATTTGACGGATGAAATGCCCGTTCTGCGGCGCGGAAGACACTTCGGTCACCGACAGCCGCGATTCCTCGGACGGCCTGGAGATCAGGCGCCGCAGGGAATGCGAAAAGTGCGAGAAGCGCTTCACCACCTACGAGAGGATGGAACAGCACCCGCTGGTCGTCATGAAGAAGGACGGCCGCCGGGAGCCTTTCTCGCGCGAGAAGCTCATGAACGGCATCGTCAAATCCTGCCAGAAGCGGGAAGTCAGCGTGGAGAAGATGGAGGAGGCGGGCAGGAACATCGAGGCCAGCCTGAGGAGCGAGGATAAGAGCGAGATCCCCAGCCGCACCATAGGGGAGCTCGTCGCCCGCGCGCTCAAGAGGCTCGACAAAGTCGCATATATCCGTTTCGCGTCCATTTACAAGGACTTCGAGGACGTGGCGGATTTCGAGAAAGAGATAAAGTCCATAAAGAAATAAAGAGGGGTAAACGAAATGAACGAATTTTTTCCCAAAGTCATAAAGAAGCGCGACGGCAAGGTGGCTCCTTTCAACCTGGAGAAGATCAAGGCCGCCATTTACAAGGCCGCCTACACGCTGGGCGGGCGCGACGAAGAGAAGTCCGTCGACGTGGCCAACGAAGTGGCCCGCCGCCTCAACAACGAATTTACCCTTAAGAACCGCATCCCCACCGTGGACGACAGCAACGCCATGTGCGTCGCCGTCCTGCGCGAGAAAGGCTTCGACCGCACCGCCGACAAGTTCGAGTCCTACTCGCTGGACCGCGGGCGCGTGCGCCGCAGCGGCCTGACCGTCAAGAAGCGCGGCGCCAAGGCCGACATCACCGACCAGATGCTCCTGGTGCAGAGCATCACCAACGAGACCATAGAGCCCTTCGACCGGACCCGGCTCGCGCAGGCCCTGGAGAAGGAATACGCGCTCACCCCCGACCTGGCCGCGATGATAGCCAAGGAGACGGAGAACAACGCCTACGAGCTCTCGGAAAAGTACGGCACCAAGTCCTTCGACACACAGTTCCTGCGCCGCATCTCCGAGTCGCACCTGTCGATGATGGGCATACCGCTCAAGAACAGCGCGCTGGCCATGCCCATCTCCACGCTCGAAGCCCTCGTAGTGGGCAACAGCAAGGAGAACAGCAATATCACCTCCAACAACCCCGAGGCGGTCAACCTCGGCGTCGCCGAGTACGTGCTCAAGCAGTACAACCTGCGCAAGGTGTTCTCGGAGGAAGTCGCCGAGGCCCACAATAACGGCGTCGTCCACGTCCACGACCTGGGCTACCCCCAGCGCGTCTACTGCTCCAGCCACTCCGTCGAGTACATCAAGAAGTACGGCCTGGACAAGATAGTCTCGAACCTCCAGAACAAGAGCCACCCGGCCAAGAGCGCCATGGTGCTCAACGGCCATATCCAGACCTTCCTGGCCTCGATGCAGAGCCGCTACGCCGGGGCTCTCGGCTTCGGCTTCCTTAATATACTCTACGCCCCCATGCTCAACTGCCCCGAGGTGCTCATAGAGGGCGAGCTGGAGGGCAAGCCCGTCAAGCTGAAGCGGGCCGAACTCGACGCCATGGTGGAGGCCGGCACTATCAGCTATACCGACGGCACCGCCGTGCCCTACTTCAAGAAGACCGGCGAGACCCGCGAGCTGCGCAAGCTCTCGCGCGGCGAGATGCGCCAGATAGCGCAGAACCTCATCTTCTCGGCCAGCCAGAACGCGTTCAGCCGCGGCGGCCAGACGCTGTTCATCGACTTCAACATCCACACCGGCGTGCCGCAGTACATGCATAACGTGCCGGCGCTGGGCCCCGGCGGCAAGTACATGGTGGAGGACGCCAATGGCCGCGTGGAACTGGTGGACGACGCTCCCCGCTTCAAGGGCGCCGAGGGCGACAGCCGCAACGGCGACGTGGTGCACCCCGGCGACGGCCGCAAGTATATCACCTACGGCGATCCCCGGATGGTGAAGACCTCGCAGGAGTTCGCCATAGAGCTGATGAAGGTCTGGGAGGACGGCGACAAGTACGGCCTGCAGTTCGCCTTCCCCAAGTGCGACCTGCACGTCAACAACGAGGCGCTGACCGACCCGGCCGAGCGCGAGGTCTACGACTACGGCTGCCGCCTGGCGGCCAGGAACGGCTCCACCTACTTCATGTTCGACCGCGACGGCGCCGGCGCCACGCTGGCGCAGTGCTGCCGCCTGAAAGAGAAGGTCACCGACACCGACCTGCTCAAGCGCCCCGAGCTCATCCGCTTCACGGGCTTCCAGAACGTGACCATCAACCTGCCGCAGGCCGCCTTCAAGGGCAAGACGCTGCAGGGCACGCTGGACCAGATCGGCAAGGCGATGGACATCGCCATGAAGGCGCACCTCGAGAAGAAGGTCTACACGCAGATGCTGCTGGACACCGACGGCAGCCCGCTGCGCTCGCTGGGCCTGCCCTCCGACGACGGCACTCCCTACGTGGACCTCAAGAAGGCCACCTATATAATGGGCCTCATCGGCCTCAACGAGGTGGTGCAGTACCTGACCGGCAAGGAGCTGCACGAAAGCCGCGACGCCTACGAGACCGGCCTGCAGGTCATCGACTTCATGTACAACAAGATAGCCGAGCTGCGCGCCAAACACGGCCTCAAGCTGACGCTGGAAGAGACCCCGGCCGAGAGCGCCACACAGAAGCTGGCCAAGGGAGACATGGCGCGCTTCCCCGAGGCGAAGAAAGTGGTGAAGGGCGACCTGAAGAAGGCCCCCTACTACACCAACTCCGTCCACCTCAACCCCGGCGCCGACGTCTCCATCGTCGACCGCCTGGAACTGCAGTCCAAGTTCCACGAGATGATAGAGTCCGGCGCCATCATCCACGTCTACTGCGGCGAGTCGCAGATCCCGGCGGAGTCCATCGGGACGCTGGTGGAGAAGGCCTACCGCAACACGCGCGCCTCGCAGGTCACGGTCTCGCCCGAGTTCACGCACTGCAATAACTGCCACACCAACTACTTCGGCTTCAAGAAGAAGTGCGGCAAGTGCGCCTCCGAAGACCTGACGCTGCGCACCAAGATAGTCGGCTACTTCTCCAACCTGAGCGGCTGGAACGACTCGCAGCTGGCCATCAGCGCCGCCCGCGAGGGCGTGTCGGACCGCTACGCCAGCTTCGCGCCCGGCGTGAAGTGGCTGCACGAGAAGGACGACTCCAAGAAGGTCATGGTGTTCGGCAAGCCCGGCTGCGTGACCTGCGAGGAGGCCAAGAATTCCCTGGCCAAGGCCCTCAAGGACAACGGCATGGAGATCCCGGTGGAGTTCCACGACCTGACCAGGACCGAGAGCCGCATCGCCGCGGCCAACTGGAACGTGCCGCTGGACCCGATACCGACCGTGCTGGTCAAGAACAACGGCACGACTTCGCGCTACGAACTTGAGTTCAAGCGCGGCAAGCCGGTGCGCCGTAAGGAAGTCGAGTATCACAAGATGGTCGAAGAGGCCTACACGGTAAAGACGGCCTGATGAAAATAGGCGCGGCGCTGGAATTCAACCTGATAGACTATCCCGGAAGGATAGCCGCCGTCGCCTTTACTCCGGGCTGCAACTACCGCTGCCCGCACTGCCACGCCAAGCCGCTGGTCGGCAACGAGACCCCGCCGGTGGACGAGAAGGATTTCTTCGCCTATCTCGGCACCGTGCGGGACTGGGTCAACGGCGTCACCATCTGCGGCGGCGAGCCCACGCTGCAGCCCGACCTGGTGCCGTTCATAGAGGAGCTCCGGGCCAGGAAGCTGCAGGTGAAGCTGGACACCAACGGCAGTTCGCCGGAGGTCCTCTCGCGCCTGCTGGCCGACAAGCTGGCGGACTATGTCGCGATGGACGTCAAAGGCCCCGAGCGGCTCTGGACGGCCACGGCCGGCGTGCCGGGCTACGCGGAAAAGATAAAAGAGAGCATGTGCCTCGTCGCCTCCTTCCCGGAGTACGAGTTCCGCACCACGGTGTCGCCGGTGGTGAGGGGGGAGGAGATCTCCTTCCTGACCGTGGCGGAGATGACGGAGACCGCCTCGCTCATCGCGGAGAACACCGGCTCGCAATGGCACCGCTATTTCGTGCAGAAGTTCGTGCCGCGCAAGGACGGACTGCTGGATCCGCGGCTGGAATCCTTCCCGGAGACCTCGCCGCAATTGTTGCAGGATATACACGCCGAAGTCATAAAAATATTGCCCAAGACCGAGATCAGAGGATAAAAATGTCTAAACTGGAAGTTACCGTTCAGAAACTCGCCGCCGACGTAAAGACCCCGGCCTACGCCCATGAGGGAGACGCCGGCGTGGACCTCTACTCCGCGGTGGACAAGGTGCTGCAGCCCGGCGAGCGGGCGCTGATACCCACGGGCCTCAAGATGGCCATCCCCCACGGCTACGAGGGCCAGGTGCGCCCCAAGTCGGGTCTGGCGCTCAAGCACGGACTCACGGTGCTCAACACCCCCGGCACCGTGGACGCTCCGTACCGCGGCGAGGTCGGCGTGATACTGATAAATCTGGACCCTAAGACTCCCTACGAGGTCAAGAAAGGGGAGAAGGTGGCCCAGATGGTCTTCAACAAGGTGGAATACGCTTATTTCACCGAGGCGCGCGAGCTGGCGGAGACCACCCGCGGCGCCGGCGGCTTCGGCAGCACCGGCAAACACTGAGCTGGGCCGCGTTCCCGACGAAAGACCCGGCCCCCCGGCCGGGTTTTTCATGCCCTCTTTTTTTGTATTATTAATGACCGCCCGCCTCAGCCGGCGGCTTATATGAAAAAGAGCCCCGCCGCCATAAAAGACCTCAACCTGTTCTCCGGTTTTTCGGAGTGCGGATTGAAGGAGTTCCATAAGACCTTCAGGAGCATTTCCTTCAAGGCGGGGGACGTGATCTTCCGCGAAGGGGCCGATGGCTCCACTTTCTTCGTGATAACCTCGGGCGAGGTCGCCATCGAGAAGAAGCTGGATAAGGCCGGCAAGCGTTACAAGAAGCTCGCCTCCATGAACAGGGGTGATTTCTTCGGGGAGATGGCCGTGCTGGAGAGCCAGCCGCGCTACGCCCAGGCACGGGCCGTTACGGAGGCCGAGCTCTTCGAGCTGGAGCGCGCCAGCCTGCTGGAATTCATAAAGAAATGCCCTGAAGAGGGCGCGGGCCTGCTGATAGAGATAATACTCGTCATCCTCAAGCGCCTGCGACACACTTCCGACGAACTCATGGCCGCCCACGGTTTCATGGAAGTGCTGGCCAAGTACAAGAAGAAATAGCGGCGGCCGCCCGGCCGCTCAGATATAGCCTTTCCTGAAAAGTTTCACCAGCCGCCGGAGGTAGGCCCGCATGGCCGGCTCCGCCGCCGCCCTTTTGACTATGTCCACGGCCGCCTCGCGGCAGACCGCGGTGCGCACGGCGTGGGCCCGGCTGCC
>DNQL01000083.1 GCA_003500765.1 Elusimicrobiota bacterium
GGCGCTTGTCCCAGCGGTCGGCGTAGACGCCCGCGAACGCGCCCAGCAGCAGAGTCGGGGCCATGGCGGCGAACCCGACGGCGCCCAGGGCGGCCGAGGACATGGTGAGGGTGTAGACCAGCCAGCCCTGAACCGTGCTCTGTATCCAGTTGCCTGTCAGGGAAACGATCTGCCCGGAGTAGAAGAGGCTGTAGTCGCGGTGGCTGAACGAGCGGAAGATGCCGTCCGATTTTTCGGAGGTGTCTGACATGGCTGGCCGCGGCGCCGGGCGGGCCGGCGCCGGTCTTATTCCTCCTTGCCCGGATTCTTGAAGTCCTTGTACCAGGACTCTTTGCCGTAGAGTTTGTCGGCGCAGGCGTCGCAGAGGCCGTGGGTGAAGCGCGCGCCGGAATGCTCCTCCAGGTACACCTCCACTTTCTGCCAGAAGCCCTTGTCGTCGCGTATCTTCTTGCAGTTGGCGCAGATGGGGATCAGGCCCTGAAGGGTGCGCACTTCCTTCAGTGTTTCCTCGAGCTGGCAGTTCTTGGCGATCAGCGAGAGATGCCCCATGATTATGTCCGCGAATTCCTCCATGAGGCGCAGGACGGGGCCTTTGAACTCGTTCACCTTGCGGTCCAACAGGCAGATGCTGCCGAAGATGTCGCCGTCGGGATGGAAGACGGGCACGCCGGCGTAGGAGATGAAGCCGGCCTTGACGCTCTCGCTGTTCTTCCAGAAAGCGCTCCGCCGGGCGTCCTCTATTACCAGCTTCTCCCGGGCCCTGATGACCGCGGCGCAGTAGCTGCGGGAATCTTCGTCGGTCTTTATGAGCAGGCCCTCCCGCATCGGGTTCCCGGAGCCCTTGCTCACTCCTATGACCCGCAGGCCATCCCCTTCCACCATATTGATGGAGGCGGCGGGGACCCCGGCCACTTCGGCCAGCAGGTCGGCGATATTGCGCCACTTGAGCAGCGCTATGTCGGGTATGGGGGTTTTTTTTAATGGGGTCATCGTGCCTTCAGCAGGGGAGCTTTGATACGGTTATCCAGTAGATCTCGAACTTGCGGGCCAGGTCCGAGTATTCCTCCAGCGACGGAGGCTTGGTTATGTACGAGGCGGCTCCGGCGGCGTAGCTGCGCGTCACGTCCTCCTGGCGGGAGGACGTGGTCAGCATTACGACCGGGATGGGGCACAGCTGGCGGTCTGCTTTGAGCCGTTTGAGTACCGCGATGCCGTCCATCAGCGGCAGCGTTATGTCCAGGAGTATTATCGAGGGGCGCAGCGGTTTTTTTCCCCCGGCCCCGGAGAGCATGTCCAGCGCTTCCTGGCCGTCGCGGGCGACGTGCACCTCGGAGAACACGCGGAATTCCCCGAAAGCCCGCCTGGCGATAAGGACATCGTCCTCGTTGTCCTCCACAAGCAGCAGGCTGGGCTTTTCTCTCTCGTTTTCCGCCATATCATTGCCTCCCGTCTTTTTTCCGCGCCGCGGGGACGATGAACCTGAAAGAGGAGCCCGTGCCCTCCTTGGATTCGACCCAGACCCTGCCGCCGTGCTCCTCGATAACCTTGTTGACGATCGCCAGCCCGGCCCCGGTCCCCCCCCCGTATTCGTGGCGCGCGTGGAGCCGCTTGAACATCTTGAATATCTCCCGGGCGTACTGGGGCGGCACGCCTATGCCGTTGTCCGTAACGGAGAATTTCCAGTACTGGCCGAAAAGCTCCGCGCTGACCCTGACTTCCGGCCTCTCCTTATCATTATACTTTACCGCGTTGCTTATGAGGTTGTGGAACACCTGCCGCATCTTCACCGGGTCGCAGAAGATCTCGGGAAGGCCGGGGTCAAGTATTAGGGACGCTTTGCTCTCCTCGATAGCGGCCGTAAGCCCCGCCGCCGCCTCTTCCGCCAGCGCGAGGGACGAGGCCTTTTCGTAGGGGTTGCGGACCCGCGATATGCGCGCGTAGCCCAGCAGGTCGTCGATGAGGCGGCGCATGCGGGCCGCCGCCTTTACCACGCGGGACAGGTAGTCCGAGGCCTGCGGATCAAGGTTCTTGCCGTAATCCGAGAGCAGCATACCGGAGAACATCTCTATTCCTCTCAGGGGCTCCTTGAGGTCGTGGGAGACCGTATGGGCGAAGGCGTCCAGTTCGCTGTTGGCCCGCTCGACGTCCTTGAGGTACTGGGCAAGGCGGGCTTCGGATTCCTTGTGCTGGGCCGTGTCCTTGAGTACGACAACCACCTGCCTGCCCGCGGTCGCCGCGGAAAGCATGGCCGGCCGGCGGCGCCCGTCCCTGGCGGCCAGAAGAAGGTCCAACTCCCTGATATGCGCGCCTTTCGCCAGGGCGTCGTAGGGATGAGGGGCTCCCGCGGCTTCCGGTTCCAGTATCGCGCGCAGGTCCACCGCGCCGGGCTGGCTGAAATCATATCCCGAGAAGAGGGCGGCCGCCCTGTTCGCGCGGAGGACCATCCCCTTTTCGTCGGTTATGATAAGGGGATCGGGCATGCTTTCGATCAGCGAGTCCAGGTACTGCTTGGAGACCGTGGTTTCGGCGAGGCCGCGGCTGAGCTTGTTGAAACTGGCGGCCACGTCGCCGAGTTCGTCCTTGGTCACCACGGGAACCGACACGTCGTAGTCGCCTTCCCGCACTTTCAGGATGCCGTCCCCCAGCAGCGCGACCTGCCGCAGCATCATCTTCACGAAGAGGGCGGAAATTATCAGCGCGGCGGCGGAGATCACCACCGCGAGCACGAGGAGGTTGAAGCTTATGTCCGCTTCGGCCTTTTTCGCCGGGGCCAGCGGCAGGCCGGCCAGGAGGAAGCCGGCCGGCTCTCCCTTTTCCGGCATTCCCTCCAGGACCAGCGTCTCTCCCGAGGGACGCGGTTCGTCCGGGACCGGGATGGCGGCGTGCACCGCCTGCGCCTCAGCCGCTTCTTCCGGGCGCGGCGAGCGGCTGAAAGCGATAACTCCCGTTCGGGAGGCCTTCTCCAGCAGCGGATCCGAAAGGTATGAGCCGGCCAGTGCCACGTTCGTGTGGGCCACTACCCTGCCGTCCGGAAGCACGACCGCCGCGTAAACGGCCCCGGTGCGTCTCGCGAAGGCGTGAAGCGTCTTTATCCCGGCCGGTTCATCGTCGTCCTTCAGCGCCCGGCGGAGGTCCGCGACCAGTCCGGCGGCCGCGATCTCCCCCGAGTCCGCGATCTGGGCCGTCATGGCCTCGGCTACGGCTGCCCGTGAAAAATGGATGTTCGCCCACAGGGCCGCCCCTATGAGGCCGAGCACGAAGAGCATGATCTTCAGGTGGAGCTTCATGGGAAGAGAAAAGCCGCTCCCCCGGCCAGGGCCGGCGGTATCCTGACGCCGCAGCGCCTGGCGGCGGACGCGTTAAGCGTAAGTTCTTCCGCCTCGGAGTGCAGGACGGGGGGCAGTTCCTCCCCCGCCTCGAGCCTGCGGACCAGGGCCGCCGCGGTTTCGCCGATGCCGCGGAAGGTGACGCCTATCGAGGCCACGGCTCCTTCGCGGGTCATACCTTTGGTCGTTCCGTAAAAGGGGATGGAGTTGCTCCAGGAAAACTCGCGGAAAGTCCTCAGGTTGTCGGGGGTTATCAGCAGGGGGTCGGGCGGCAGCCAGAAAGCGTCCATCTTTCCCATTTCGGCGCGCAGGAGCCCGGGCAGTTCTTCGGGGCCCGCGACCTTGCTCAGCGACACTTCCAGCCCAAGCGCGGCGCCGGAGGATTTCGCTTCCGCGACCAGTTCGTCGTAGCGGGGAGCGGACCAGAATATCGTAAGGCGTTTGATTCCCGGCTGGATCTCCCGTATACGCGCGACTACCCTGGTCATGCCGGGTATGAGGCTCACCTTCACCGCCTGCCCCCGCGGGCGCGGCGGCAGCATAAGCCCCGGGGCCATCGCGTAAACGATGTTAACATGCGCCGGGTAGTGCCAGGCGGCGGCCTTGCCTCCGAAAGCCACGACGGTACGGACCCCGGGTTTGAGTACCGGCCTGGATTTCGCGAGGTCGTAATGCGGGATATCCGAGCCGTAAGCCGCCTGAAACGCGGAGAAGGCCTCCATGTATATGCCTTCGGCCCTGGAAAGGACCGCGATGGTGTGCGCCGGCGGAGATTCCTGGGCCTGGGCGCAGGAGAGAGAGAGGAGCAGGAGAGGGATGAGGCCTTTCATTTCAGAACCGGTAACTGAAAGTGTACTCGAACCGCCTGCCGGTATACAGGGGCAGCGTTTCCACTACACGCAGGCGGACATATTCCGGGACTTCCACGGTACTGTCCGTGGCGTTGCGCACGGCCAGCGCGTGCCGGCCGGCGCCCGCCCTGAATCCGGCGCTCAGGTCCGCCCAGAACTGGGAGCCGATATTCCGCCGCAGCGAACTGTTGCGGCCGAAGACGTTGAAATTGGCGGCGGCGAAAAAAGGCCCGCTGTCCCCGCGGACGCCGCCCGACAGGGTGTATTCCGGGATATATTTGAAGTTCCAGGTCTCCGACCCGTCCGATAATATGTTTTTGTCGTCGAGGCTTCCCCGCGAGGCCTCGAGGGCCAGGAAGGCGCGCATGGCCCTGCCGACATAGCGGGCCTGAAGTTCCACTCCCGCGGAATGGTAGCCGGGGGCGTTGTCGTAGAAATTTTTGTTGATCTCCAGCGTGCCGTCCCTGGTGAAGTTGCCCAGGTTCCTGAAGATAGTGTCCTTGTAACTGGCGCGGTAGGCGGTGGCGTGCGCGAAGACCCGGCCCCTCGCCACAAGATACGAGATCTCCCAGGTCTCCGTCCTCTCAGGCGCCAGGCCGGGGTTCCCCAGTACCGTGATCGGGGCCGATTTGAAATATTTTTCGAAGGCAGTGGGCGAGCGGAACGACTGGCTGAACATCGCCTTCACGCTTCTGTGGGCGTCGAATTTGTATATAGCCGAAGCCCTGGACGATACATTGTCGCCCGAGGCGCTGTCGTGCGTATAGCGGCTGCCGGCCAGAAAGCGCCAGCTCTCCCCGTCGTAACCCGCCTGCAGGTGGGCGGAGGTCTCGTGGGTAGCGCGCCCGCTCATGCTGTTGTCCGCCACGGGAGCGCCGGTGTCGCTGTTGTAGTTGAGGTAGCGCAGGGCGTTGCGGTATTCGCGCGAGCCGCCGGCTTCGATATAGGAACCGCCGCGCAGCGGTATCAGGGCGCTGGCCGAACCGGTCAGCCGCGAGCCTTCTATGTCGGAACGTATGTCGTCCGAGGCGTCGCGCGGTATATTGCGGCGCTGCCAGTCGTAGGCGGCCGAGAGCCTGAGCCGGCCCCAGGACGGCTCGAGATCGTGAGAATAGGCCGTCAGGACCATCTCCTTAGCCTCGTTGAAGAGCTCCCCGCTGGCCAGGTCCAGGGTGTTGCCCAGATAGTTCTGGTCGCTCGACGCGGCGTTGATGAGCAGGGAGCCTCCCCCCTTCCTGCCGGAAAAATTGAAGGTGCGGGCGCCGAAATATTCGCGCACGGAATTGACAGCCCCCGCCTCGTCGGTGAAAAGGACGGCCGGCTGGTCTTCGCGGCGGGAATCGGCGGATATCGTATAAGAGGAGTCGCCGTCCTTCCAGGAATAGAGTCCTCCCGCGCGGGAGACGGCCGCTTTGCCCGCGTAGCCGCCGGCGCCGGAGCCCAGTCCTCCTGCCAGGTGTCCGCCGCCGCTGCGCCGGTTTTCGCGCAGCACTATGTTTATCGCCCCGGTCAGGGCGTTGGTGCCGTATAGCACCGAGGCGGGCCCGAGCAGCACCTCTATCCTCTCTACCGAGTCTATTCCCACGCGGTCCAGGTCCCCCTCGCCGGTTACGGCGTTCCACATGGGGACATTGTTTATCATTACCAGGACCTTGTTGGCGTAATGCTCCTGCAGGGCTCCCCTGACGGTGGGGATATTGTGCATCAGGTAGGTGCGCAGCACCGAAACGCCGGGAACGGTCTGCAACGCCTCGGAGACCGACGCGTAGTTGTATCGTTCGATAGCGGAGCGGTCTATGACCGTCACATTGGAGACGCTGTCGAAGACGCTTTCGGGTATCGGCGAGGCGACCGTCAGGTTCGCGGCCTCCTCGCTCATGAAGCTCCAGAATTCCTCCGGGGCCTCGACCGCGGCGGCGCAGGCGGGCAGCAATACGGCTATCGCCGCGCAGATCGCGCGTTTCATGAGGCGCGGTCCCGCCGGGGCGTCCGGGAGCTCATTTCTGTTTCATCTCCTTGTACCAGTCCTCGTGGCCGTAGAGCTTGTGGGCGCAGGTTTCGCAGAGGCCGTGCGTGAACTTGGCGTCCGACCTGCGCTCGAAATAGGTCTCGACCTGTTCCCAGTAGTCCTTGCCCGAGCGTATCTTCTTGCAGCTGGCGCAGATCGGGATGAGGTCCTGCAGTGTCTTCACCTCTTTGATTGCTTCTTCCATTTTGCGCCGCTCTGAGATGTCCCTCACCACCGCCAGGAAATACTCCCGCCCCTCGTGGGAAACCGCCGTGACGCTGACCTCGACAGGGAAGAAAGAGCCGTCGCGGCGCCGGTCCCGGCTCTCCAGAAGGAGCGAGCCTTTTTCCCTGACCCGCGCCGAGAAACGTTTGAAGTAGGAGGGGTCCTCCCCCTCGCCCCACACATCCCAGACTTTCATCGACAGGAGTCTCTTTTTGGAGTAGCCCAAATTCTCGCAGGCGGTGGCGTTGATGTCAAGGATGGCGCCGGTCTCCGGTTCGACTATAAAAAAGCCGTCGGTAGAGCGCTCCATGAGGTTCCTGAACAGGGCGAGTTCCCTCCCCGCCCTGCGTATCTCCGTTATGTCGTTTATCACCCCGACCAGCAGCTGGCGGCCGTCCTGACCGGTGAAAAGCCGCTTGGTGGTTATTATCGTGTGCTCGATCCCTTTGGAGTCGGTGAACTTCTCCTCGTTGACGTTCTCCTGGCCGCTCCTGAAGACCCGCTCGTCCTTCTCATGGAAGACCTCCGCCTGCGCCTTCGGGAAGAAATCGTTGTCGGATTTGCCGATTAGCCTGGCGCGCGGGTAGCCCATGAAACGGCAATAGGCGTCGTTGAGCATGACCCATTTATGCGAGCGGTCCTTGACGAAGACCGGCGACCCCACGGTATTGAGGATCTGCTCCAGCTGAAGGCGGGCCTGCGCCAGGGCGGACTCCGCGGTCTTGGCCCGGGTGACGTTCTCGAAGAGTATGCCGACGCAGTCGCCGGGCAGGGGAAAGGCGTTGAAGGAGTACCAGGCCGGTTGCAGTCCGGGCTGGCCGTAAAGGAAATCGGATATGCGCAGCGGCTTTTTTTTCAGGGCCACGTCCCGGTATTTTTTATGTATCCCCATCTTGCCCAGGCCGGGAAAGATCTCCAGTATGAGCCGACCCAGCATGGCCTCGCGCTTCATGCCGACAAGGCGGGCGCCGGCCGGGTTCACGTCTATCATGCGCAGGCTCGCCGGGTCCGACCGGTCCTCCAGGCAATAGACGTAGAGCCCGGTGTCGGTGTTCCTGAGTATGGCGGCGTACAGAGATTCCGGGCCTTCAGGCCCGCGGCGCTCTTTTTTCACGGCTTTCCGCATTGTCCCTCCCCGCCCCCCGGCGGGCCGCCTTATGGCGGCTCCAATCATTCTATATATGAAATGGAGTATTTTCAAGGCTTTTCTGGGCGGCGTTCGAAGTTTGATAAGATATTGCCGCATGGGAACGCATGATGTGGCGATAATAGGCGCGGGCGTGACCGGGGCCGCCCTGGCGCGGGAGCTTTCCCGCTACCGCCTCTCCGTCCTGCTCCTCGAAAAGGAGGCCGAGCCGGCCTTCGGCGTTTCCAAGTCCAACAGCGGGATAATCCACGCCGGGACGCAGAACCCGCCCGGCTCGCTGAAAGCCCGCCTCTGCGTCGAAGGCAACCGCCTCATAGCCGGGCCGCTCTCCGCCGAGCTCGGCCTGGACTTCATCCGCTGCGGGCAGCTCATAGCCGTTTTCGACCTCTCCGACCTGCCCCGGCTGGAGCGGATAAAGTCGGAGGGCGGGGCGATGGGCGTCGAAGGCCTGGAGATAGTGGACCGGGCCTGGCTGGACGCCAATGAGCCCAACCTGGGCCCCGGCGTAAAGGCCGCCCTGCTCTGCCCTACGGCCGGGATGATCAGCCCCTACCGCTTCGTTTACGCGTTGGTTGAGAACGCCCAGGCCAACGGCGTGATATTGCGCGCCTCCTCCCCGGTCACGGCGATAGCCCGCGGCACGGACGGGACGTTCACGGTGAAGGCCGGCGGGTCGGAATACCGCGCCCGCTTCGTGGTCAACGCCGCCGGCCTCTACGCCGACGATATCGCGCGCATGGCGGGACTCCCCCCCTACCCGATAAAGCCGCGCAAGGGCGAGGAGTACCTGCTCGACAGGAAGCGGGAGCATATCGCCAACCGCATCATCTTCCCCCTCCCCTCGGGCAAGTCCAAGGGAATACTCATAATCAAGACCTCGGACGGCAACCCGATGATAGGCCCTACGGCGCATGAGACGGACGACCCCGGGGACCTCTCCACTACCGACGAGGGTCTGGCCGAGGTGCTGGCCGGCGCCCGCCGGATGATGCCGTCGATAAGCAGGTCGGACATCATCGCCTATTTCGCGGGCCTGCGCCCGGCTTCCGGGGACGATTTCGTGATAAGGCACGAGGACGCCCTCCCGGGCTTCTTCAGCGCGGCCGGCATACAGTCGCCGGGGCTTACTGCCGCTCCGGCCATAGCCCTTCACCTCAAAGGACTTATGGCGGAGCGGGGACTCGAACTGGAACCCAGGGACGATTTCAGGCCGCATCGCGAAAAGCCGGTGCACCTGTTCCAGGTATCTCCGGAGCGCACGCGGGAACTGATAGCGGGCGACCCCGGCTACGGCGACATAGTCTGCAGGTGCGAGATGGTCTCGGCGCGCGAAGTGCGCGACGCGATAAAGCGCGGGGCACGCACCCTCGACGGTGTCAAGTTCCGCACCCGCGCGCAGGCCGGCCGCTGCCACGGCGGCTTCTGCACCACCCGGATAATGAAGATCATGCGCGAGGAACTTGGCCTCGCGGCCGCGGAGATAACCAAGCGCGGGCCCGGCTCGGAGATCATAAAGGACGAAAGGAAATAATATGGCTGAAACACCCAGGATAATCTATATGAGACCCACCGCCAAAAAAGACCGCCGCCTGCTGCGGACGGCGCTGGGCGTGCCGGTCAAGCGCGGCCGCGCCGTATTCGACCTGTACCTGAACTGAGATGAAGGAACG
>DNQL01000067.1 GCA_003500765.1 Elusimicrobiota bacterium
CTCGCCGCCGATGGCCGGGGCGTTCTGCGCCGGGCCCGCGGAGGCGCCCGCGGATTTCGTCAATCTTTCCGGCGGTTTCTGCCTGGAGATGGCGGAACTCGTCGGCCGCCGCACGGGCGAGATGCACGCCGCGCTCTCCTCCTCGCAGGAGCCGGATTTCGCGCCGGAGCATTTCTCCCGGCTCTACCAGAGGTCCATCTTCCAGTCCATGGCCGGGCAGTCCAAGAAGGTTTTCCTCGGCCTGTCGCGCCGCCTCAAAGACATGCCGGCCGAGGTCAGGGAAGAGGCCGCCTTCGTGCTGGACAGCCAGCAGAAGATACTCAAGGCCATGCAGCGGCTCAACGAGAGGAAGTTCTCCTGCCGCAAGATACGCATACACGGCAACTACCTGCTCTCCCAGCTGCTCTATACCGGCAAAGATTTCGTGATAAAGGACTTCGAGGGGCATCCCGACAAGACGCCCGGCGAGCGCCGTATCAAACGTTCGCCGCTGCGCGACGTAGCCGGGCTCCTGGTCTCGCTCTACTACGCCGCGCACGCCCCTTTCCTGCAGACCGGCGGCGTGCCGCTCAAGGACCTGCCGGCCCTGTCGCCCTGGCTGGACCTGTGGTATTCGCATATGTCCGCGGCTTTCCTGCGCGGTTACCTGGCCGCGGCCGGGCCCGCGCAGGTGCTGCCGCAGAACCCCGACGACTTCCAGCTGCTGCTGAAACTCTTCCTCATGAAGAGGGCGGTCACCGAGCTGGAGGGGGACATAACCGCGCGGCCCGACTGGGCGCGCGTGCCGGCCAGGCTGCTGAGGCTGCTGCTCAGGCCCGAGCAGCAGGAATGCGCGCCGCCGCCGGAGGCCAGGCCATGAACGGGGAGATCCTCACCGTCGAACAGGGCGTTCTGCCGGTGCGGGGCGGCCTGGCGTTCACCGTCTGGGCGCCCTCGGCGGAGAAGATGGAGGTGCGCGTATATTCCCCGCGCCGGATGAAGCTGCGAATGAAAAAAGCCGGCGGCGGCTACTGGAAAGCTTTCGCCCGCGGCCTCGGCCCGGGAGCGAGGTATAAATACGCGCTGAACGGGCGCGACGAGCGGCCCGATCCGGCTTCCGGCTTTCAGCCGGAGGGTGTGCACGGCCCTTCGGAAGCCGTGGGGCATTCTTCATTCCGGTGGTCGGACGCCGCCTGGCGGGGACTGCCCCCGGAGCGGATGATAATTTACGAACTGCATCCCGGTACCTTCACCCCCTCGGGCGATTTCGCCGGCGTGGAGTCGCGCATCCCTTACCTCAAGAGCCTCGGCGTGAACGCCGTGGAGCTGATGCCGGTGTCGCAGTTCCCGGGATCGCGCAACTGGGGCTACGACGGAGTCTACCCTTACGCGCCGCAGAACACTTACGGCGGGCCGGAGGGCCTCAAGCGGCTCGTGGATGCCTGCCACCGCGCCGGCATGGCGGTAATACTCGACGTCGTCTACAATCATCTCGGCCCCGAGGGCAACTACCTCGGCGCCTACGGCCCCTATTTCACGGACCGCTACCGCACGCCGTGGGGCGACGCCGTCAATTACGACGGGGCGGGCAGCCCGGCCGTCCGCGAGTATTTCATCGGCAGCGCGATGGGGTGGTTCCGCGACTATCATGTGGACGCTCTGCGCCTGGACGCCGTCCACGGCATCTTCGACTTCGGCGCTAAGCATTTCCTGGCCGAACTTTCGGAGCGGACGCGCGGTCTTTCGCGTCTGCTCGGCCGCAGGCTTTCGCTGATAGCCGAGAGCGACCTCAACGACGTCCGCGCCCTGGCGCCGGCATCGGCGGGGGACGCCACGCGGCATGGTGTCCCCGTTCCATCCGGCTGGGGCATGGACGCCCAGTGGTCCGACGATTTTCATCACGCGCTGCACACCCTGCTGACGGGCGAGAGGAAAGGTTACTACGAGGATTTCGGGGAATTCGGCCAGCTGGCCAAGGCCTTCGCCGACGGCTTCGTCTACGACTGGGCCTGGTCGCCCCACCGCGGGCGCCGCCACGGCTCCTGTTCCCGGAGCGTCCATCCGGGCAAGTTCGTCGTATGCTCACAGAACCACGATCAGGTCGGCAACCGGCTGCTCGGCGAGCGGCTCTCCGTCCTGGCCGGTGAGGGGCGGCTGCGGCTGGCGGCCGGCGCCGTCATCCTTTCCCCTTATGTCCCGATGCTCTTCATGGGCGAAGAGTACGCCGAGAAGAACCCTTTCCAGTATTTCGTCAGCCACGGGGATCCCGGGCTGGTCAAGGCCGTGCGCGAGGGACGCAAGCGCGAGTTCGCGGCCTTCGGCTGGAAGAAAGAGCCGCCGGATCCGCAGGGAGAAGGGACTTTCGCGGCCAGCCGGCTGGACTGGGACCGGACGGGAGCTGGCGGCCACGCCTCAATGCTGGACTTCTACCGGCGGCTGATAGCGCTGCGGCGCGGCATCCCCGCGCTCGGCTGCGTGCCGCGCCGTGACGTCGTAGTGAAGATATCGGGAAAGACCATCACGCTGATCCGCCGGCGCGGCCGTTCGGCCAGCGCCGTGATCTTTAATTTCGGCCGCTCTTCGGCGGGGGTCAGGCCGCCGGCCGGCGGCTGGCGGCCGGCATTCGATTCGGAGGGGCGGG
>DNQL01000146.1 GCA_003500765.1 Elusimicrobiota bacterium
CCAACACGTTTTTTCTATTAACTCCGGTTTTTTTGCTAGACTGCTCCGGTACGTGGCATTACAGGGGGAGGGTCCTATGAAAATACTTCTGGTTTATTATTCGATGTACGGTCATATGTACGAGATGATCAAGGCCGCCGCCGAAGGGGCGAAGTCGGTGAAGGGCGCCGAAGTCGAAATAAAGCGCGTGCCGGAGACGCTGTCGGAGGAGATACTGGGCAAGATGGGCGCGCTGGAGGCGCAGAAGGCGCAGGCGGCCGTGCCCGTCTGTTCGGTTGAAGACCTGCCCAAAGCCGACGGCATAATTTTCGGCACGCCGACGCGCTTCGGCAATATGTGCGGCCAGATGAGGCAGTTCCTGGACGCGACGGGCGGGCTCTGGGCCAAGGGCTCTCTGGTCGGCAAGGTCGGCAGCGTCATGTCGAGCTCGGCCACCCAGCACGGCGGCCAGGAGTCCACGATATTGTCTTTTCACACCACGCTGCTGCACCACGGCATGGTGGTGGCCGGCCTGCCCTACGCCTTCCAGGGCCAGATGGGCGTCGAGGAGGTCAAGGGCGGCTCGCCCTACGGCGCTTCGACGATAGCAGGAGGGGAGGGGGAGCGGATGCCCTCCAAGGTCGAGCTGGACGCCGCCCGCTACCAGGGGAAATACGCGGCGGAACTGGCCGGCAAAATCTCCGCGAAATAACCGCGGTCACGCGGCGATCAAAAAGCCCCGGCCCGCGCCGGGGCTTTTTCATTCCCGGCCGCGGCGGCCTAAATTGTATAATCCACCTATGGAAAACAACACGGAGACCCCCGCGGTCAGGACCAATTTCATCCATGAGCTGATAGACGAGGACAACAGGACCGGCAGGTTCCAGGGCCGCGTACACACCCGCTTTCCGCCGGAGCCCAACGGCTACCTGCACATAGGCCACGCCACCTCCATAATCCTCAATTCCGGCATAGCCAAGCACTACAAGGGGAAGTTCAACCTGCGCTTCGACGACACCAACCCGTCGAAGGAAGAGCAGGAATATGTCGATTCCATAGTGGAGGACGTGCGCTGGCTGGGCGGCGATTTCGAGGACAGGCTTTTCTTCGCCTCCGACTATTTCCAGCGGATGTACGACTGGGCGGTGGAGCTGGTAAAGAAGGGTAAGGCCTATGTCTGCGACCTTACGCCCGACCAGGTACGCGAACACCGCGGCGCCCCCGGCGAGCCCGGCAAGGACAGCCCGTACCGGGACCGCTCCGTCGAAGAGAACCTGGACCTGTTCGAGCGCATGCGCAAGGGCGAGTTTCCCGACGGCAGCCGCACGCTGCGCGCGAAGATAGACATGGCTCATCCCAACCTGAACATGCGCGACCCGGTGATGTACCGCATCCTGCACGCCGAGCATCACCGCCAGGGGAAGAAGTGGTGCGTCTACCCGATGTACGACTGGGCGCACGGCCTGGAGGACTCCATCGAGGGCGTCACCCATTCCATCTGCACGCTTGAGTTCGAGGACCACAGGCCGCTCTACGACTGGTACCTCGACCAGCTCGGGATATATCACCCGCAGCAGATAGAGTTCGCCCGCCGCACGCTGGGCAACACCATCACCAGCAAGCGCAAGCTGCTCGAGCTGGTCAGGGACGGGCATGTCGACGGCTGGGACGATCCCCGCATGCCGACGGTGTCCGGCCTGCGCCGCCGCGGCTACACCGCCTCCTCGCTGCGCGCTTTCTGCGAAGAGGTGGGTATCTCCAGGGTCCCCGGCGTTTCGGATATCTGGGTGCTGGAGAACGCTATACGGGGCGAGCTTAATAAGACCGCGCCGCGCGTCATGGCCGTGCTGCGGCCGCTGAAAGTGGTGCTGACCAACTACCCGGAGGACAAGGTCGAGGAGATGGAGGCCGTAAACAATCCCGAGGATCCGTCCGCCGGCAGCCGCAAGGTGCCTTTCTCGCGGGAGATCTATATCGAGCGCGACGACTTCATGGAGGTCCCCGCGAAGAAATTCTTCCGCATGACCCCCGGCCAGGAAGTGCGGCTGCGCTCCGCCTATATCGTCAAATGCGAAAGCGTGGTCAAGGACGCCGACGGCGTAGTGACCGAAGTGCGCTGCACCTACGACCCGGCCACGCGCGGCGGCGATACTCCGGACGGCCGCAAGATAAAAGGCACCATCCACTGGGTCTCGGCCAGGCACGCCCTGCCCGCCAGGGTGCGGCTCTACGACGCGCTTTTTACGGTGCGCGAGCCCGAGGACGTGCCCGAGGGTCATGACTACAAGGAGAACCTCAACCCGGCTTCCCTGGAGACCGTTGAACGGGCGATGCTCGAGCCTTCGCTCGGGGCCGCGGCGCCGGGAAGCCGTTTCCAGTTCGAGCGGCTGGGCTACTTCTTCGCCGACCCGGAGGACTCGAAGCCGGCCGCGCCCGTGTTCAACCGCACCGTCACGCTGCGGGACAGCTGGGCCAAGATAGAGAAAAAAAACTAAGCGGGCGGTCCGCCGGCAACGGGACCGCGCGGAGGGCCGGGGAGGAAAGTCTCCCCGGCCCTTTTTTAGCGATTTGGAAAAGGCCGTCAAAAAATCTAGAATATACTATCTGTAACTGTATATGCACAGGAATATATCCGAGATATTGATAGAACCGGAGCGCCTGCAGGCCCGCATAGCGGAGCTGGCGGAAAAGATCACGGCCGATTATCACGGCCGGACCCTTTCGCTTATCGGCGTGTTAAAAGGCAGCGTGCTGTTCCTGTCGGACCTCCTGAAAGGGCTCAAACTGGACGCCCACGTGGATTTTATGATGGTCTCCTCCTATTCCGGGCAGAAGTCCACCGGCGTGGTGCGCACGCTGCTGGACCTCAAGGAGAGCATAGAAGGACGGGACGTGCTGGTGGTCGAGGATATAGTCGACTCCGGCCTGACCGTAGATTACCTGCTCAAGAACCTCAAGACTCGCCGGCCGCGTTCCGTCGAGATATGCACGCTGCTCGACAAGCCGTCCTGCCGCGCGGTCAAGGTGCCGATACGCTACAAGGGTTTCGAGATACCGGATAAATTCGTGGTCGGATACGGCCTGGACTATAACGAGCTTTACAGGAACCTGCCTTACATAGGCGTCCTCAAACCGTCCGCCGTCAAAGGAAAGTAAGATGCAAGGCAACAAGAATCTCAGGCAGCTTCTCTTCTGGGGGCTCGCTTTCATGCTCTTCGCCGCGGTGTACCAGAACCTGCGGCAACTGGACAAGGAACGCGATCTTCCGTACTCCGAGTTCAAGCAGAAACTGCGCGACAAGCAGGTCGAGAGCGTCACCGTGCGCCCCGACCTCATCAAGGGCGAACTGAACGAGGGCGGCAAGACCGTTAAGTTCCGCACGCTCCCCCTGCCCGACAACGACCTGATCTCCGACATGGAGGCCGCGGGCGTCAAGAGTTTCGCCGGCACGGCCGACCGCAGCTGGGTTACCGCGCTGATCATGAACCTCGGCTGGATAGCCATCTTCATCTTCCTCTGGTGGTTCCTCTTCCTGCGCCAGGCCCAGATGGGCGGCAAGCAGGCCATGTCCTTCGGCAAATCCAAGGCCAAGCAGCAGGACCTGCGCAAGCAGAAAGTGACGTTCAAGGACGTCGCCGGCTGCGACGAGACCAAGGACGAACTGAACGACATCGTCGATTACCTCAAGAATCCCAAGAAGTACCAGAACCTGGGCGGCGAGCTGCCCAAGGGCGTGCTGCTCTATGGCCCGCCCGGCACCGGCAAGACCCTGCTGGCCCGCGCCGTCGCAGGCGAGGCCGGCGTGCCGTTCTTCACCTCTTCCGGCTCGGAGTTCGTGGAAATGTTCGTCGGCGTCGGCGCCAGCCGCGTGCGCG
>DNQL01000199.1 GCA_003500765.1 Elusimicrobiota bacterium
TTCGTGTTCTACTGTGGCCTCCTCTACTGGCTTTTCCCCACGATGCGAGCCGACGGGCTGGGCCCCGGGCTGGCCGCGGGCGGCCTGGCGCTGCTCGCCGCGCTGCTGGCGCTGGAGTTCGGCCTCTTCGGCCTGCTGGGCCGCAGCTTCAGGCGCGCGGGAGTCTCCGCCTTCCCTTTCGCGCTGGCCGCTCTCTGGACTCTGATCGAATGGGCGAAAGTCCTGCTTACGGACGGCGGGCTCTGGTTCCCGTGGTTCCTCCTGGCCTATACGCAGTGGCCTAACGAGCGCATCATACAGGTGGTCTCGCTGACCGGGCCGTGGGGCCTGAGCTTCGCGCTGGCTTTTTCCGGCACGCTGATCGGCTCGGCCTTCTTCAGGGAAGTCACGCCGGCGCGCAAAGTCCGGCGGCTGGGCTGGGTGCTGGGAGTAGCGGCCGTACTGTGGCTTTTCGGCAACGGGGAGCTGAAGAAAGCGGACGCCCTGCCGCCCGGCAGGACGCTCAAAGTCTCCGCGCTTCAGCCCTGCATAGACTTCTACCGCAAATGGGACGAGTCCTACGCCGGCGAGATAAAGCGCCGGCTGGGCGGCCTGGCCGTCGAGGCCCGCGCCGGCGGCGCCGGCCTGGTCATATGGCCGGAGAACGCCCTGCCCGGCTGGATAGACGACGCGGAGACCTATTCCTGGCTGACCTCGGTCTCGAGCGGGACTTACTCCCTGGTCGGCTCGGTGTCCAAGGGCGACGGGCGCTATGTTTCGGCGTTCCTTATCGGCCCCGACGGGCGGCAGGAGTCCTTCTACAATAAGCGCAAGCTGGTCCCTTTCGGCGAATATATCCCGCTCTCGGGAATATTCGGCGGCGCGCTGCGCACGCTGGGCGCGCTGGGCGAGTTCTCGGCGGGCACGCGCTTCCAGGGGCTGATGGAATACGAGGGGCTGAAGATCTCGGCCGGCATCTGCTATGAATCGGTATTCCCTTACCTCTCCCGCAGGGACGCTCTCAAGGGCGCGGACCTGCTGGTCAACATGACCAATGACGGCTGGTACCTCGATACCGCCGGCCCTCACCAGCATTTCGCCGCCAATGTCTTCCGCGCCGCGGAGAACCGCCGGCCGATGCTGCGCGCGGCCAATAACGGCGTCTCGGCTTTCATAGACCCGTGGGGGAGGGTCGCGCACCGGCTGGACATCGACGAGCGCGGCGCGCTGACCGCGGAGATGCGCGTGCCGGACCTGCCGCCGTCGCTGTACGCGCGCAACGGCGACTGGTTCGGCTGGCTCTGCCTTACCATCTGCGCCGCTTTCCTGCTGGCGGTGTTCTTCCTGTGAACGGGGCCGAAGCCATGGCCCCCGCGCCGCCCGCGCCGAAGAGCGAACCCTGGCTCTGGCGCTCCACCACGCTGGCCGGCCTTACGCTCGCGGTCCCCTCTCTTACTTATTTCGGCCTGCAGAAGATACTGTCCGAAGGATATCCTTCGCTTTCGCCGCACATGTCGGAATTCCTGGCCGCCTCGGCGGCGCTCTTCCTGACCCTCCTGACCTTCAAAGTTTATAACGACAAGGAAAAAGTCGGGCTCGATATCCGTTCCGTTTTTTCCCTGCGGCCTTTCGGCCGAAGCGCCGGCTTCCTGCTGCTTTTCCTGGCGGCGGACCTGATGGTCACCTGGACCGGCCTGCGGCTGATAGCCGCCTGGTATCCCGATACCGAAGCCCCGGCGGCGATCGAGAAGCTCTGGACTTCGGGCGGCAACCTGTTCTTCATCGCCGTCAGCACCATGCTCATCGCTTCATGCGAAGAGATAATGCTGCGCGGCCTGGCGCTGAATTACATAATGAAGCGCGCCGGTTTCCTTAAGGCCCTGCTCTGGACCTCCTTCCTGTTCATGATCTTCCACGGCAGCCGCAACTGGATAAGCATGCTGCTTATATTCTCCAACGGCGCGCTCTACGCCCTGTCTTATCGCCGTACGGGCAGCCTTGCGGTGCCGTGCCTTATACACGGCCTGCATAACCTGATACTCAGGGCGGCTGTAATTAAGGACTTCGATCTATGGCTGTCCTAGTCTTTTCGCCCGGCTACGCCGCCCCGCTGCCCGGGCACGTTTTCCGGCCGGACAAGTTCCGGCTGGCTTTCGAAATGCTGCTGAAAGACGGGACCGTGTCGCGCGGCGACGTCGCCGCGCCGGCGAAGATATCGAAGCGGGACCTCCTGCTGGCGCATACGCCCGCCTGGACGCGCAAGTGCCTCTCCGGGCGCTTCACCGCCGCCGATTCGGCCGCGGCCGAGATGAAGATAACGAAAGTTGTGATACGGTCGCATTTTCTGCACGCCGGGGGGACGGTCAAAGCCGTAGAGCTGTCGCTGGAGAACGGGCTGGGGATAAATTGCGGCGGCGGTTCGCATCACGCGCGCGCCGACCGCGGCGCCGGCTTCTGCCTGGTCAACGACCTGGCGCTGGCCGCGCGCAATGCTCAAAAAGAGTACGGCGTAAAGAAGGTAATGATAGTCGACCTGGACGTTCACCAGGGCGACGGCACCGCCTCTATTTTCCGCGGCGACCGCTCCGTCTTCACTTTTTCGGTCCACCAGTCCGATATCTACCCGGAGAAGAAGGAAAGAAGTTCGCTGGACGTCGAATTGCCGCGAGGCGCGACGGGAGCCGCATACCTGCGCGCCCTGCGCCGGGCCCTGCCGAAAGCCCTGGACCGGTTCAAGCCGGGACTGGTCCTCTATCTCGCCGGCGCCGATGTCTGCCGGGGGGATCTGCTCGGCGGCCTGCGGCTCTCGCCGGCCGATCTGCGCCGCCGCGACGCCTGCGT
>DNQL01000314.1 GCA_003500765.1 Elusimicrobiota bacterium
TGACCGGCTCGGGCAAGACGTTCACCATAGCCTCGCTCATCGCGGAGATGAACAAGCCCGCGCTCATCATCTCGCCCAACAAGGTGCTGGCGGCCCAGCTCTACTCCGAGTTCAGGACCTTCTTCCCGGAGAACGCCGTAGAATATTTCGTCTCCTATTACGACTATTACCAGCCCGAAGCCTATATCCCGTCCACCGACACCTACATCGAGAAGGACTCGGCCATAAACCAGCAGCTCGATAAACTGCGCCTCAAGGCCACGGCCTCCATACTCTCGCGCCCCGACACCATAGTCGTCGCCTCGGTCTCGTGCATCTACAATATCGGCTCGCCCGAGAACTTCGCCAAGATGGGCCTTTACATCGAGAAGGGGCGCCCGCTGGGGCGTAAAGAACTGACGGAGCGCCTGGTCGCCATCCGCTACGAGCGCAACGATATGGAGCTCTCGCGCGGCAAGTTCCGGCCGCGCGGCGCTTTCGTCGACATCTTCCCCGGCGATTCCGAGACGGCTTTCCGGATACAGCTCTCCGACGCGGTGGAGTCCATCGTGGAATTCGACCCTCTTACCGGCACCGAGCTGCGGGAACACAAGCACGCCTGGATCTACCCGGCCAATCACTTCGTCTCCACGCCGGCCGAGATAGGCGAGGCCCTCAAGCGGATCTCGGCCGAACTGGCGGAGCGGCTGGCCGTCCTCAAAAAGGAGAACAAGCTGGTGGAGGCGCAGCGGCTGGAGCAGCGCACGCGCTACGACATGGAGATGCTCTCCCAGACCGGCTACTGCCACGGCATAGAGAACTATTCGCGCCATCTGGCCGGCCGCCCCGCCGGAGAGCGCCCCGCCTGCCTGTTCGACTATTTTCCCGAGGATTTCCTCTTCTTCGTGGACGAATCCCATGTCACCGTGCCGCAGGTGCGCGGCATGTACGCGGGCGACCGCAGCCGCAAGCAGACGCTGGTCAATTTCGGCTTCCGCCTGCCTTCGGCGCTGGACAACCGGCCGCTCAAGTTCGACGAGTTCGAGGCGCTGCGCCCGCGCACGGTCTATGTTTCGGCCACGCCGGGGCCGTATGAACTGGGCCTGGCCGGGAAAACGGCCGTCGCCGAGCAGATAATCCGTCCGACCGGCCTGGTGGACCCGCCGGTGCGCGTCCTGCCGCTCACCGGCCAGGTGAAGGCGCTGACGGCGGAGATAGAGAAGCGCGCCAAGGCCGGTGAGCGCACGCTGGTCCTGACCCTCACGAAGAAGACGGCCGAGGACCTCAGCGAGTTCCTGGCCGGCAAGGGCGTGCGCGCCAAATACATCCATTCCTCCATGGACACGCTGGAGCGGCTGGAGATACTCGACGAGTTTAAAAAAGGCGGCTTCGACGCGCTGGTGGGAATCAACCTGCTGCGCGAGGGCCTGGACATCCCCGAGGTCTCGCTGGTCGCCATACTCAACGCCGACAACGAGGGCTTCCTGCGCAGCGAGACCACGCTGATGCAGATAGCCGGCCGCGCCGCGCGCAATAAGTGCGGCGAGGTTCTGCTTTTCGCCGACCGCAACACCGGCTCCATGTCCCGCGCGCTGGGCGAGATGGACCGCCGGCGCAAGCTGCAGCTGGAGTACAACGAGCGGCACGGCATAAAGCCGGAGAGCGTGGCGCGCCGCGAGCTGGCCGGGCTGGAACTTTACGCGGCCGACAGGGAGCGCGGCTACGACCTGGTAAAGGACCTCTCCGCCGTGGCGGTGAAGCCGGAGAACATCAAGGATATACGGCTGCAGCTGGAGCGCGAGATGCGGGAGGCCGCCGACCAGCTGAACTTCGAACTGGCGGCCAGGCTGCGCGACCGGCTTTTAGAGCTGTCCGATATGGCGGGGGGGAAGCCGCGCCGGTCCCCCAAAAAGGGCCGCTCCCGGCCCGGTAAATGATAAAATTTGAGCCGATGAAAGAAGCCGAAGCCATAATCAGGCTAGCCCTCAGGGAAGACATCGGTACGGGAGATCTGACCACCCTGGCCTTTGCCCCCGCGGAAGGGGTCTTCGAGGGCTATATGGTGGCGAAGCAGGCCGGCACCTTCTGCGGCGCCCCGGTGGCCGAAAGGGTCTTTAAAATAGTCGATCCCCGCTGCCGCGTGATCAGGCTGGCGCGCGAAGGAGCGAAGGTGAAGCCCGGGACCCGGCTGATGAAGATACGCGGCGGCCGGGCCATACTGACCGCCGAGCGCACCGCCCTCAATTTCCTCCAGCATATGTCCGGCATAGCCACGGCCGCCTCGGTGTACGCCGCGGCCCTGGGCCGCGGCCGGACGAAAATATACGATACGCGCAAGACGCAGCCCGGCCTGCGAGCCCTGGCCAAGTACGCCGTCCGCTGCGGCGGAGGCCGCAATCACCGCCGCGGCCTCTGGGACGCCTACCTTATCAAGGATAACCATATCGCGATGCTGGGCCCCGGCGCCGCGGAAAAACTGGCGGCCATGATAAAGAGTATACGCGCGCGCCGGCCCGGCGTACCGGTGGAGATAGAAGCCCAGAACCGGGAGCAGGCGCTGGCCTTCGCCGCGCTCCGGCCCGACATACTTATGCTGGACAATATGCCCCGGCCGCTCATGAAGCGGCTCATCCCGGAACTCCGACGCCTGGCTCCCGGGATGGAGATAGAACTGTCCGGCGGTATAAAACTCAAAGATCTGCGCGGCCTGGCCGGCCTTGGCGCGGACAGGATCTCGTCGGGAGCGATAACGGCGGCGGCCGGCACTTTGGATATTTCTTTCCAGGTCAGCGAGGTGAAAAAATGAAGACTTTCGAGCATGTAACCTGCGGCAATGTCCCCGGCGCCACCAAGGTGCTGTGCCTGGACGAGGCGGTCTCCACCCAGGAGGTCGCGCGCGAGCTGGCGCTGGAAGGCAATAACGAGCGCACGGTGGTCATAGCGGCCTCGCAGACCGGCGGCAAGGGCCGCCTCGGCCGCCGCTGGGAGTCCGGAGTCGGCGGTCTTTACCTGACCGTCATCCTCAGGCCGCGCATCAGCGTCCGGTTCCTCGGCAACCTCAGCCTGATGGCCGGAGCCGTGATCTCGGAGACCCTGCGCGAGGATTACGGCGTGACCAACCGGGTCAAGGCGCCCAACGACGTCTACGCCCTGCATCCGCGCCGGAAGAAGTTCCTCAAAATTTCCGGCGTCCTCACCGAATCCGCCTCAGTAAACCAGAACCCGGACTGGGTCCTGCTCGGCATGGGCATAAACCTCAATAATCAGATACCTAAAGAACTGAGCGAAGCGGTCTCTCTGTCGGCCATACTCGGCCGGCCCGTCGACCGTGACGAGTTCCTGGAAAAACTTTTCGCCCGCTTCTGGAAGGCCTACTCGGCCTGGCAGTATTCCTCCGAAGCCAACAGCTGAGATGGACGCGGTCAATACCGCGTCCCTGAAAAGGCTGGCCCTGGAGTCCGGCGCGGCGGCCTGCGCCGTGGCGCCGGCG
>DNQL01000275.1 GCA_003500765.1 Elusimicrobiota bacterium
GCCCCGTCGCGCGGACAGGAACTGAAATACAGCGCGCCGGAGCCGAAAGCGGTGCCCGTAACTCCCCCGCCCGTGACCGGCGGCGCGGCCAAGTCCGCCGGCGGCGATGAAAAAAGTACGGGCGGGCACGGCGTGACCATACAGGTCGTCGGCTCGGCACAGCCGCTGACCTTCAGGCGCGGCAACGACGCGGCCGCCGCCATACGGCGCCTGCCCGACGGGTCCATAACCTCAATACAGTTCTACGGCCACGGCGCGCCCGGCTACCAGACGGTCGATCCGAACTATTCGCTTGGAGCGGACGAAGCCGGCGACCTGCTGCGCGGCAAGATGGCCCGCGGCGCGACGCTGCAGTTCTCCGGCTGCAACACGGCCTCGATAGGGGACAGGATGCGCGTCAACCCGGCCTTCGGCCTCTCGTCCATAACCAGGCGGCTGCTCTATTTCAGCCTCCCCTATTTCCAGGACCGCCTGGACGGGCGCAGCGCTGAAGAGGCGCGCGAATTCTGGGAGAAGGAATGGAACAAGGACCTGGCCCAGGAGACGAGCATACAACTGCGGGGCACCAAGGTCTGCGGCTACCGCACCTTCGGACTGGTGCCCGAGCGGCTGCCCGGCGTCAGCCACCTGCTGGGCAGGGATGAGGCCACCAGCCCGGGCTATGTGGCCGGGGTGAAGGCCTGCTATATCAACGGTCTGGAAGTGGAACCATGAGCGACATAAAAGCCCTGCTGGAGGTCCTGCTGCTGGCGGCTATCCCCCTCATGCCGGTGATAGCGGGCCGCCTGCTGCTCAAAAAGTTCCCCAAAACGGAAGCCGGCGCGGAACCCCTTCCCGGGGCGCGCGCCGGCCGTCTAATCGGCAATTTCCTGTTCTGGTGCGGAATACTGGCGATACTGCTGGTACTGGTGTTTATCCTTAATTACAAGGGCGTGATCTGACGGTCCCTCCCTGCCGCCTCTACCCGCCCTGGTACGACGAAAAGACTATGAAACCCCAGGCCTTCAGCATGGCTTCGGCGTCCGTATATTGCATGGAGCGCCTGAGCCGCCGGCCGCGCTCATAGGCGCCGGCCTCCATCCTGGCGCGGGCCCGCCGCCGCGCCGGGCGGCTTCTGAACATTATCCCCGTTTTCCCCATTGTCCCCCCAACACCCTGACTCTCACTTTTCCCCGGCGCGGACCCCGTCCCCGGGGCCCACGCCGAGCGCCTCATCAACAGCCCCTGAGCCGCGGCATGCGGTACGAGAGCAGCGCGTACCCGTGCAGCGCGCCTGCCCCGTCAAAGACCACTTCGTAGGTCCTGACTATCCCCCCGGGGCCGGCGGCCCCGTCCAACGCCTCGACTTCCACCCTGCAGAAGTCCCTGCCCTGGGTCAGCCCCGAAACTTTCAGGTCGCTGAACCCGGTGTTCCCGGCCAGTACTTCCCTCGCCTTTTCCTCAAGTCCCGTCATCTTTCCCCCTTTTTCCCGCCTCGGCGGGCCCTCAGGCGGAGGCGCAGATAAAGGCCAGCGAAGCCCGCATGACGGCCTCGCCCCGGAGACTCCGGAAGGTCAGGCGCAGGGACCTCCCGGAGTCGTAGGCGGAGCGGGTCCTGGCCGCCCGCGCGGCCCTGTGTTCATTCCTGGTCTTTCTCATTCCCCCCCCTCACTCTTACCCCCGCAAACAGATTCAACCTTATACCGGCGCCGCGTTGGAATCGCCGGAAAGGATTATTCCTGAACTAAAATACGTCTACCCTGAAATAGCTATCGCCGTCAGATCCGGACTATCCTCTCCTGTATCGCGAAACGGACCAGGTCGGTCTGCTTGTGTATGTCCAGTTTTCTGGCGATATTATTGCGGTGCGCGTGGACCGTGTTGACCGAGATACCCAGGCGGCGGGAAACATCCTTGTCGGCAAGGCCTTCCGTTATGAGCGCGATTATCTCGCGCTCCTTGGGCGTCAGCCGGCCGGCCTTCTCGGCCCCCGGGCGGACGGGCAACCGGGATTCAGAGTAAAGTGGCTTGAGATCCGGGCATACGCGGCGCAGCGCCGTGACCAGAACTTCCAGCGCGGCCCTGGCCTCCGCTATCCTGGCGTGACCCTTCCCGCCGGGCCCCACGTCCTCGCCCGCCAGGAAAATGGCCGAATCCAGCCGCATGACCAGGGCGCCTATCTCCCCGGCGCGTTCCTGGCGCCGCCTGCCCCCCCCGGAAATCGCATCGTCTTTACGCATACCACCGCCTTGTTGACGCTGTCCCCCACCCCTGGGAGTCTTTACGTTAATGTAGATAATTGCGGCTGAAAAGTCAAATACCTTTAAAACACCAAAAGTCTTAAATGGCAGAAATACAAAAAAAGAGCCCCGGGAACTTTCCCGGGGCTCGGGGAGGAAAACCTCTTCGGCTTATTCCCTGTCCAGCGGGCTGACGAAGCCGCCGTTCTCCAGTTTATAGGGCAGGTGGAAGTAATCGCGGATATCGGCCGGGTCCGGCGAGGCGGCCCCGATGGCGGCCAGGCGCAGGTCGGTGTCGGATGAGCGCTCCATGATGTCCTCGAGCAGGCTCTTCACGCGCGAATCCCCGTTGGCGCCGGAGAGCGCCTTTATGGCGGCCAGCCGCACCGGCTTGCGCTCGTTGGAGTTCTTCACCATGTCCATCATCAGGTCGCGGACCCTGTAATGACCCATCGCGTTATAGAGGCTCTTTATCGCCTCTATGCGGGTCTCTTCTTCCTCGTTGCCGTACTTGAGAAGATCGGTCAGCGTCTCCTGGGGGCGGGAATTCCCCACGGCGGAGAACAGCGCCCAGATGGCGGCGCGGCGCGCCTCGCGGTCCTTCTCCGAGTACTTTACCGCGTCCGTCAGGAAGTCCTGCACGCTGGAGTGGCTGCCGGCCACGGACCAGAGGGCCTTGTAGGCCATCACGCGCAGTTCGCGCGGCTCGTTGCCGTAGCGTATCGCCTCCGTGAGCTCGTCCCGCACGCGGGAATAGCCGGCGGCGTGGGAAAGGACGCGGGCGGCCTCCACGCGTATGTCCAGGCGCTCATTGCGGTTCCCCAGCATGTCGCGGACCGGGTCCTGGGCGTAGCTGTTCTGTATGTAGTTGCGGGACGCTTTCACGGCGGCCTTGCGGACCTCGGGGTTCGGGTCGCGCAGCAGGTCGCGCAGGTCGGAGGAGTCTATGTGCTTGTTGAACTGGGCGAAGGGGGACGGCACGGGCCTGAAGATATGCGTGGCGCAGGCGCCGGCCGGCTCGCCGGAGCTGAAGTCGGGCCTGACGGCCGGCTCTATCAGCGTGGCGCCGCTCTCGCATTTGAAGTGGCACTTGTTGTTCTTGAACTCTGTGAAGACGCACATGTCCAGCGTGGTCTGCGGCGCGGACGGGAAGTGCGGCTGCGGGAAATGCGGCTGCTGCGCCTGTATCTGCGCCAGTATGCTGCCCGCGTCGGGCAGACCCTGCGCGCGCAGAGACTCCATCTCCGCGCACCAACCCTGGCCGGCCATGCCGGCGAGGGCGAAAAACGCCATGGACCTAAGAATCATCGTTAGAACCCCCTGACAGAAATTAACCTTACGGTAAAATTCTATGAACATTAAAGTATCTTCCATAGAGACCTAGGTCCCCCTTTTTCATAGGCCCCCGGGCCTATGATTATAGTCAATGAAAAACATAGAATAGGGCTCCATGGCGAAGTTCAGGCGGGCCTTTATAGAGATAACCAACAGGTGCAACCTCTCCTGCTCTTTCTGCGCGGCCTCCAGGCGCCCTCCGCGCGACATGACCCCGGAGGAATTCCGTTCGGTCGCCGCCCAGGTGAAGCCGCTGGCCTCCGGCGTCTTCCTGCATGTGCTGGGAGAGCCGATGCTGCACCCGGAATTCCCGGCCATCCTGTCGGCGGCGTCGGAACTGGGACTGAAAGTCACTCTGGTGACCAACGGCACGCTCATAGACCGCTTCGGACCCGGGCTATTCCGCGAACCTTGCCTGGCCCAGGTCTCACCCTCGCTGCAGGCGCTCTCGGCCCTGCCGCCCGAAAAATGGGAAGAGGCCCTGGGCAGGCTTATAGACTTCGCCCGCTCCCGGCCGCCTGGCCTCACCGTGGTCTTCCGCCTGCGCGGCGACGACGGCCCTTTCACGCTGGCC
>DNQL01000302.1 GCA_003500765.1 Elusimicrobiota bacterium
GCTTCGTCCTGCGCGACGGCACCTATATGCCCGTGGTCGGCGGCGCCGCAAAGGCCGCGCGCGAGGGCGTCGAGACCGCCGGCGCCGCCGCCAAAGAGATGTGGAAGGCCCTGAACTTCGTCTCCGTGATAGAAGAAATGGATTTTCACGAGGCGGCCAGCGGCAGGGACGTNNCGTGCTGACCGCCGAGTCGGTCAGCTGCGTCGACGAGAATTACACCGCCTGCTCGATGTTCGTCACCGTCGAAGGCGAGCGCAAGCTGATAGTCACGCTGGACGCCTCGGTCAAGATGATACGCGCCTTCTACTCCAACGGCTTCGCCTTCGACGACGAGACCGGCATACTCTACGCCTCGCGCGTCTCCTGCTCCAGGGCCGGCGAGGATTACGCCTGCGCGCTGCGGCCCTGACACGGGCCCGGAGGCAATAAAAAAGGCGCCCGCGCGGGCGCCTTTTTTATTGCCGCAAAGACGCTGTCAGCTGTTTTTAGGGGCGAAGGGCAGGGTGAAGCGGAACACGCTGCCCTTGCCCTTCCCGCTTTCCGCCCAGATCCTGCCGCCCTGCTTTTCGACCAGCATTTTGGCGATATAAAGCCCCAGCCCCAGGCCGGTCATTCCTTTCCTTGAAGCCTGCAGCCCCTGGTAGAGCCTGTCGAAGACCTTTTCCAGGTCTCCTTTATCCATGCCCGGCCCGGTATCGGCCACCGAAACCTCGGCCATCGCGGGATCGCCGGCAGAGCGCGCCAGCCGGATGGTCACGGTCCCCGGCGAGGGGGTGAACTTGAAAGCGTTGTCCGCCAGGTTGCTCAGGACCTGCCTGACCCGGGCCGGGTCGGCGTGTACCGCCGGCAGCGCCGCCCCGGTCTCCAGCCGCAGTTCCAGGCCCTGCTTCATGGCGAAGGGTCGCTTCGAGGCCGCGATTTCCCCGGCCAGCGTCTCCAGGCTGAAATCCTCCGCGCGCATCGAAAGTTTGCCGGTCTCGGAGCGCGTCACGTCCAGCAGGTCCTCCACCATGCGCGTCATATTGTCCGCGGCGCCGATGGCGCTGTTGAGTATGGTCTCATGCTCCGGCGTCAGTTTGCCGGCGAGCTCGGCCTTGAGGTAATCCAGGACCAGCACCTGGTCGCCGATGGGGCGCCGCAGTTCGTGGTTGACGTGATGCGTGACCTCCAGGCGGACCGCCTCCAGCTTTTTCTTTTCCGTGATATCGTTGTATTTCCACATGTGGCCGATGAAGCGGCCGTCGCCCAGGTAAACCGGTATATAATTCTGTTCGTAGACCCGTCCATCCTTGAGTTCCAGCTCCGCCCCGAGTGCGGGCTTGCCGGATTCGATAGCCTTCGCTATTCCCGCCAGGAAAGCTTCCGGCTCCTTCATCACCTCCTTGGTTTGCCGGGCCGCGGCCTCGCAATCCGCGCACTCCAGCCGGTCCGGCGGCGCAGGTATGGAGAAAAGCTCGCAGAATTGCCTGTTCGCGAACATTACCCGCCGCTCCGGGCTCTCCAGCAGCACGCCGGCGTGCAAATGATCCATGAGCGTGGTCAATTCCGCCAGCGTCTCCTTATTCTCGGTCTGCAGGCGCTTGAAAGCGTCTATATCCGAATGTGTGCCGATGCAGCGCAGCGCCATACCGTCCTTGTCCCGCTCTATCACCTTGCCCCGGTCCAGTATCCATTTGTAGTCCCCGTCCTTGCACCGCACGCGGTGCTCGCTCCAGTACTGCGGAGTGAGACCGTCCAGGTGCCGCCGCACCAGCGTCATAGCCTCCGGCAGATCGTCCGGATGAACCCGATTCGACCACTCGTCCAGGGAATCTCCCACCTCTTCCTCGGAGTAGCCGAGCATTTCCTTCCAGCGGCGGGAAAAGAATATTTTGCCGGTGCGTATATCCCAGTCCCAGGCCCCGTCGCCCGCGCCTTCCAGGGCGTATTGCCAGCGCGCCTCGCTCTCGCGCAGCCGCTCTTCGGCCAGGGCGCGTTCGGTTATGTCCACCGCCGAGCAGACCAGCATCGAAATCTTTCCGTCCGGCCCGATCCAGGGCGACTTTTTAATGTAAAGAAGCCGCCTCTCCCCGGCCGCGTTGCGCACCCATTGCTCCCCGGCCCATGGGCGGCCGGAGGCGAAGATCCCGCGGTTGGCCGCGGCGCAGGCATCGGCCTCGTCCGCCGGCAGGAAATCCGTTATCTTCCGGTTCTCCATCCCTGACTTCGGCCTGCCCATGAACTCGGCGTGCGCCGCGTTAACGGCGCCGTAAGCGTCCGGGGCGGTGAGGTGCCAGATCTGGGCCGGTATGGCGTCGAGGAGTTCCTCGTTCTCGGCGCAGGAATTCTGGGTCTGCGGGGTGTCGTCATTCTGGTTTTTCGTCATATTCGTTCCTCTGGCCCGGACATTTCCAGGTCTTGAAATAGTAATACAAAAGCGGGCCTCTGCGGAAGCGTCGGCGGGCCGGGCCCGCCTTGTGCTACAATTTAGGACGGCATGAACTTCGAGAACGAGGCCGCCCTTCTTATCAAGTCCCGCTACCCGCTGGTGGCCGTCGATACCATAGACGAGACCTATGTTTCCCGGCAGCTCTTCGACGTCGCGCGCGCAGCCGGCATGAAGTATTACCGCTGGTCGCTGACCAAGGGCCTGCGCGTGGACCTGAAGGACGAGCCTTTCTACCAGACCGGCGACCCGGTCAAGATGCTCAAACTGGCCGCCGACCTGCTGGACCCCGCCAGCGAGTCCGTCTTCGTTCTCAAGGATTTCCAGAAGCACCTCAAGGACAATATCCCGCTGCGCCTGTTCAAGGACCTGCTCAACCGCGCGCGTGAGACCCGCACGACCTTCTTCATCCTGGGCGCCGAGCTGTCGCTGCCGCCCGACATACAGCCGCTGGCGGCGCGCATCGCGGGCGGCTACCCCGACGAGAAGGATATCCTCGCCGAGATAAACGCGGCCGTGATGGAATTCCGTAAAAGCGGCGCGAAGATAGAGATAGACCTCAAGCCCGAGGAAGTGAAGCGGGTTATAAAATCACTCAAAGGACTTTCGCTGCAGCAGGTGCGCTCGGCGCTCAACCAGGCCATAGTGCAGGACTGGCGGCTCTGCTCGCGCGACCTGCTGGAGATAGAGAAATTCAAGAAGGCCATATTCGACCGCGAAGGCGTGCTGGAGTACTTCGCCCCGGAAGGCGCGGCCGCTATAGCCGGGTTCGACGGGCTCAAGCGCTGGGTCGGCGACCGCAAGGCCGTCATCTTCAACGAAAGTTCCAGGCTGCCGCCGCCCAAGGGCCTGCTGCTGCTGGGAGTGCAGGGCTGCGGCAAGTCGCTGGCCGCCAAGGTGATAGCCGGTGAGCTGGAAGTGCCGCTCTACCGCCTGGACCTCAACCGCCTTTATTCCAAGTATATCGGCGAGACCGAGGAGAACCTGCGCAAGGCGCTCAAGACCGTCGAGCGCCTCGCCCCGGTCTGCCTGTGGATAGACGAGATAGAGAAGGTCTTCGCCAGTTCCGGCGGCGAGATAGACGGGGGAGTTTCGCGCCGCATACTGGGCACTTTCCTGACCTGGATGCAGGAGCGCAAGGACCGTTCTTTCATCGCCGCCACCGCAAACGACATAGAATCGCTGCCGCCCGAACTGCTGCGCAAGGGCCGCTTCGACGAGATCTTCTTCGCCGACCTCCCGTCCGCCGCCTCGCGCGCGGAGATATTCCGCATACACATAGCCCGGCGCGGTATGGACACGGCGGTTTTTGATCTCAATAAACTCGCGGAAGCCGCGCCCGATTTCAGCGGCGCCGAGATAGAGCAGGCCGTCATCTCGGCCATGTACCGCGCCGAGGGCGCCGGCAGGCCCGTCGACACCGCCGGCGTGCTGGAGCAGGTGAGGCTGACGCGCCCCATCTCGGTAATGCGCCCGGAGGCCGTACAGTCGCTGCGCGCCTGGGCGAAGCAGCGCGACATTATGCCCGTCGGCTGAACCACGCCGCAGGCACGCCGGGTCCGTCGCCCGCCCAAATGAAAAGCCCCCGCCCGAAGGCGGGGGCTTTTTTACTCCCGGTCCGGCCGCCGTCAGGCGGTGACGGGCTCGGGTTTCTTGAGCAGCTGTTCTATTATCCCGTTCAGGGTCGGGCTGGGCCGCATGGCCTTCTCCGCCTTGGACGGGTCGGGGCGGTAGTAGCCGCCCGTGTCGGCCGGCTTGCCCTGCGCCCCTATCAGCTCGGCGTTTATCTTCTCCTCGCCGGCTTCCATCTGCCGCGCCGCCTCGGCGAAGCGCACCCGCAGCTGCGGGTCCTTCTCCTGCGCCGCCAGGGCCTGCGCCCAGTACAGCGCCAGGTAGTAGTGGCTGCCGCGGTTGTCGATCTGGCCCACCTTGCGGGCCGGCGACTTGTTATTGTCGAGGAACTTGGCGATGGCCTGGTCCAGCGCCTCGGCGATCACCAGCGCCTTGCCGTTCTTGAAGAAGTTGCCCAGGTGCTCCAGCGAAGCGCCCAGGGCCGAGAACTCGCCCAGCGAGTCCCAGCGCAGGTAGCCTTCTTTCTGGAACTGCTGCACGTGCTTGGGCGCCGAGCCGCCCGCGCCGGTCTCGAACAGCCCGCCGCCGGCCAGCAGCGGCACTACCGAGAGCATCTTGGCGCTGGTGCCCAGCTCCAGTATCGGGAACAGGTCGGTCAGGTAGTCGCGCAGCACATTGCCGGTGGCCGAGATCGTATCCTCGCCCTTGCGTATGCGCTCGCAGGAGTACCGCATCGCCTCGACGGGCGGCAGTATCTTTATCGTCAGGCCGGCGGTGTCGTGGCCCTTGAGGTACTTCTCCGCCTTGGCTATGACCTGCGCGTCGTGGGCGCGCTCCTTGTCCAGCCAGAACACCACGTGGGCGCCGGAGGCGCGGCCGCGGTTGACGGCCAGCTTCACCCAGTCCTGCACCGGTATGTCGCGCACGCGGCTCATGCGCCAGACGTCGCCTTTGGCGCACTTGTGCTCCATCAGGACCTTGCCGTCCTGGTCGGTGACGCGCACCGTGCCGTCGTGCGGCAGCTCGAATGTGGTGGGATGCGAGCCGTATTCCTCGGCCTTCTGCGCCATCAGGCCCACGTTCGGGACCGAGCCCATCGTGGCCGGGTCGAAGGCGCCGTGCCGCCTGCAGTCGTCCATTATCTCTTTGTACATGCGCGCGTAGCAGCGGTCGGGCACCAGGGCCTTGGTCTCCTGCAGCTCGCCGGCGGCGTTCCACATCTTGCCGCCGTCGCGCACCACCACGGGTATGGAGGCGTCGATTATCACGTCGCTGGGCACGTGCAGGTTGGTTATGCCCCTCGAAGAGTCCACCATCGCCAGCGCGGGGCGCCGGGCGTAGACGGCCTTTATGTCGGCCTCTATCTCGGCCTTCTTGCCGGCGGGCAGCGTCTCGAGCTTCTTGTAGAGGTCGCCCAGGCCCATGTTGGGATTGACGCCCAGGGTCTTAAAGGTCTCGGCGTGCTTGGCGAAGACCTCCTCGAAGAAGACGGCCACGGCGTGGCCGAAGAATATCGGGTCGGAGACCTTCATCATCGTCGCCTTGAGGTGCACCGACAGGAGCAGGTCTTCCTTTTTGGCCGCTTCTATCTGGTCCGCGTAGAACTTGCGCAGCGCGGCGGCGCTCATGAAAGTGCCGTCCACTATCTCGCCGGCCTGCACCTTAACGCCGCTCTTGAGCGTGGTGGTTTTGCCGTCCGTTCCGGCCAGCTCTATCTTCAGCTCGCCGGCTTTCTCCGTGCAGACGGATTTCTCGTGGCCGTAGAAGTCTCCGCTCTCCATGTGCACCACGTGGCCCCGGCTCTGCGGCGTCCAGGGCGCGAGCTTATGCGGGTTTTTTTTGGCGAAGTTCTTGACCGACAGCGGCGCGCGGCGGTCGGAATTGCCCTCGCGCAGCACCGGGTTGACGGCGGAGCCCAGCACCTTGGCGTAGCGCTCCTTTACCGCCTTATCCTCCGGGGTCTTGGGGTCCTCGGGGTAGTTGGGCACCTTGTAGCCCTGGAACTGCAGCTCGCGGATGGCCTCCTTGAGCTGCGGCACCGAGGCGCTGATATTGGGCAGCTTGATGATATTGGCCTCGGCGTTGAGCGTGAGCTCGCCCAGCTTGGCCAGGTGGTCGGGTATGCGCTGCTCGGGCGCGAGGCTCTCGGGGAAGCCGGCCAATATGCGGCCGGCCAGCGAGATGTCGGCGGTCTCCACCGTTACGCCGGTGCCGGCCGTGAAAGCCTGCACTATCGGCAGCAGTGAATAGGTCGCCAGGGCGGGAGCTTCGTCCGTCTGTGTCCAGATGATCCTTTGTGAACGCATGATGTCTCCTTGGTCGTCATGATACGGCCAGGGCCGCGCTGGCGCGTCTAAAAAAGTTTTTGCCAAAAAGATCCGGAGCGGCCTTTATACAGGGGTAATTGTAATAAAACCCGGGGGGGCGGGCAACCCTGGGTGGCGGGAGTGTGCGCAGGGGGCGCCCGGCCCCCGATTAGTATAATAATGACCGATGCGGAAGATACTGGTCACCGGCCCCACAGGCTATATCGGCGGCCGCCTGGTCCCCAGGCTGCTGGCCGCCGGCCATGCCGTCCGTGTGCTTGCCCGCCACCCGGCCGACCTGGAGGGCCGCCCCTGGACCGGCAGCGTGGAGATATTCCGGGGCGACATTTTCTGCGGCGACACGCTTAAGGCCGCCATGGAAGGGGTGGACTCCGCCTACTACCTGGTCCACTCCATGTCCGACACCCCCAACTTCGAGGCTTACGAGGAAACCTCGGCCCGCAATTTCGCGGCGGCGGCCAAAGAGGCCGGCGTCAGGCGGGTAATTTACCTGGGCGGGCTGGGCGCCGACTCCGCCGCGCTCTCGCATCACCTGCGTTCCCGCCACCGGGTCGGCGCGATAATGCGGGAAGCCGGCCTTAACGTCACCGAGTTCCGCGCCGCCATAATAGTGGGCTCCGGCAGCGTCTCCTTCGAGATCATCCGCTACCTTGCGGAGCGCCTGCCGGTCATACCCTGCTTCCTCTACCTGCGCGACACCCGCTGCCAGCCCGTCGCTATCAGGGACGTCCTCTCCTACCTGGTCGCGGCGCTGGACACCCCCGCTTCCGAGGGCAGGATAATCGAGATAGGCGGCAGCGCTGTCCACACCTACCGCGAGATGATGAGGATATACGCCGAAAGCCGCGGGTTGAAGCGCGGTTTCTTCAATTGCCTGCTCTGGTCGCCGGAGCTGGCGGCCCGGCTGGTGGACCTCATCACCCCCGTGCCCGCCGTGCTGGCCCGGCCGCTGATGGAAAGCCTGCGCAACGATGTGGTCTGTTCCTCGGACGACGCCCTGCGCCTTTTCCCTGATATAAAGCCGCTCGATTACCGCACGGCGGTTCAGTACGCGCTGATGCGCGTCAGCGAGAACGCCGTAGAGACCTCCTGGACCACCGCCTACGAGCCGCATTACTCCAAGCCCTGCTCGTTCATAGACACAGAAGGCATCATACTTCAGGACCACCTTCAGCCGATAGACGCGCCCGCGGAGAAGGTCTTCTCCGTCTTCGCCGGCATAGGCGGCGCGCGCGGCTGGCTCTACGCCCAGTGGCTCTGGGAGCTCAAGGCCCTGCAGGACCGCCTCATCGGCGGCGTCGGCATGCGGCGCGGCCGCCGCCACCCGGACGTCATACAGCAGGGCGAGGTCCTGGACTTCTGGCGCGTCGAGCGCGTCGCTCAAGGCCGCATGCTGCTGCTGCGCGCCGAGATGAAGCTGCCCGGCAAGGGCTGGCTGCAGTTCGAGGCCAGGCCGCGGAACGAAAACTCCTCCGTCCTGCGCGTGGCGGCCTATTTCGAGCCCAAAGGTTTCCTTGGCAATCTCTACTGGTACTCTTTATACCCCGTGCACACCGTTATCTTCCGCGGCCTCACCGCGGAGATAAAGCGCCGGGCAGAGAAGGGGGAAAAATGAAGGTCCGCTTCAAGGCCGCCGTTCCGTCGGTCGCGTGCCTGTTTATTTGCGCGGCCGCCTCCGGGCCCGCCGCGCCGGCCGCCGCCCAGGCCGCAGAGTCTTACTGCGCCGCGCCG
>DNQL01000115.1 GCA_003500765.1 Elusimicrobiota bacterium
CTGGACCTGGAGCTGCCGGTCGACAATTACCCGTCGGCCATGCTGGGCGCGGAGTACCCGGTGGCCGGCGGCTTTACGCTGCGCAGCGGCTACCGCTACCGGCTGCACGGCAACGAGCTGGGCGCCTGGTCGGGCTTCTCCGCCGGCGCAGGCTTCAGACTGGAGAAGGTATCTTTCGATTACGCTTATTCTCCGGCCGGAGACCTGGGAGACTCCCACAGGTTCTCTGTTGATTTCCGGTTCGGCCCGCCGCCCGCCCGCCTGATGGAAGAGATCAGGCTCGTGGAAGCGGCGCCAGTTGTGCCGCCGGCGGCCGCCGCTTCTGACGGCAGCGACCTGGTGCTGCCCGTTTCGGCTAAGGCGCTTTCGCTGTCCTCGAGGGGCGTGATATACGAACTCCGGGGCGAAGCCTCCTCCTCGGTCCTGAAGTCGGTCTCCTTCCGCACGCTTCTGCGCGGCCCGGCCGGCACCGAGTTGCGCGCGGCCGAATCAAAGGAGCTGCCGGAGGGCTCTCCCCCGCTGCCCGGGGGCGCGGCCCCGGTCTCCGTATGGGAATTCCCCCATTTCCCGGGTTCCGTGCAGGGAGAAGTGCGGCTGGAGTTCGTTCTTCCGGCTTCGGAAACGGCGGGGAAGGGGATCCTGGTCTTCGTCCGTACCGGCGGCGGCTGGGAGAGCCGGGTTCCTGCGGCCGTCCCAAAGGCGGATGGAAGCCTCGTCTTCTCCGTGACCGTTCCGCCGGCACCGGCCTACGCGGTCTGCCCCGTCTTGATAGACGGGATTTAAATTGATTTAATATCTATATAATAGCCGCCGAGCCGACCGGGCAGCCCCGGGGAGCCGGAGCGGCCGTTTTTCGCCCCCCGCCGGGCACCGGAGCGCGGGCGGACAGACAAGTACCAAGGAGAAACAAGATGAGAGTCCATATAGTAGCCAGGAAGATAAAGCTCACCCAGCCGATCAAGGAATTCATCGAGAGCAAGTTCGCCAAGCTCCAGGAATATATCGAGAACATAGTCTGGGCGCAGGCCATAGTGACCGTCGAGAAAAAGATGCACACCGCCGAAGTGGTGGTGCACGTGGGACACCAGACCATCAAGGCCGCCGCCAGCGCCGCGGACCTCTATACCGCCATCGACCGCGTGATGGACAAGGCCGAGGCCCAGGTCAAGAAGTACAAGGAGCGCCGCTCCGACCACCGCCCCCAGGAAGCCATCGACCTGCGCGAGATGACCACCATGACCGGCCCCGAGATCCGCTTCTCCGTCGTCAAGGACGTCGCCGTGAAGCCGATGCGCCGCGAAGAGGCCGTCATCGAGATGGAGAAGCTCGGCTTCAACTTCTGGATGTTCGTGGACAAAGATTCCAGGCAGACCCAGGTGGTCTTCAAGCGCCTCGACGCCAGCTACGGAATACTGCAGCCCGTCAAAAGGTAAATGGTCAGGCAGATACGGGACGGTTCGCGCGAGCTGACGGTCAAAGACCTTCTCAAGCTCAAGGGCAAGATCTTCGGGCTCCGGCTGATACCGGGCACGGGGAAGCTCGTCCGCGGCATAACCGTCAGCGAGATCAACCGTCCCGGCCTGGCCATCGCCGGCCACATGGAGCAGTTCCGCTCCGAACGCATACAGATAATAGGACAGGGCGAGTACGCCTACTGCCTCAAGGCGCCGGCGCGCGAGGTGGAGGGGAACCTGTGTAAGATGTTCGGCAGCTCGGACATCCCCTGCGTGATAGTCACGGGCGGGCTCAAGCCGCTCGAGGTCATCAAGAAGGCCTGCCGCAAGGCGGGGATACCGCTGCTCTCCACGAGCTTCGACACGTCCACGTTCATCCGCGAACTGACGATGTTCCTCGACGACAGGCTGGCGGCCGTGGCCCACGTGCACGGCGTGCTGGTCAACGTCTACGGCCTGGGGGTCCTGATACAGGGCGACTCCGGCGTGGGCAAGTCCGAGTGCGCCCTGGAGCTGCTCAAGCGCGGGCATATCATGATAGCCGACGACGTGGTGGAGATAAAGCGCCGCATCGGCTACATGCTGGTCGGCCGCTCGCCCAAGAACATACAGCATTACATGGAAGTCCGCGGCCTGGGCATCATCGACGTGGAGCTGCTCTTCGGCGTCGGTTCCATCCTGGACCAGTCGATGGTGGAGATGCACGTCAAGCTAGAGAGCGTGGCCGGAGGGGTTCACGTCCACGGTTACGACCGCACCGGCCTGGAGAACACGGAGATAAGCATCCTGGAAGTACCAGTCCCGTCGCTGCGCCTCCCGGTCACGCCTGGGCGGAACCTGGCGGTGCTCATAGAGGTGGCCGCGCTCAACCAGCGCCTTAAGAACCAGGGGTATTTCGTCGCCAAGAAGTTCAACGAGAGCCTGATGCGGGAGATGAATCCCCCGCGGGGCAAGGCTCCGGCCGGAAAAGAGCGGCATTCGCCGCAGTCGGTGCCGGGAGCTCCGCGACCGGCCGACAAGGACGGAAAATGAAAAGCTCCAAAGTATTCATAGTCACCGGCATGTCGGGCGCGGGCAAGAGCCAGGCCCTCAAATGCTTCGAGGACCTGGGCTTCTACTGCGTCGACAATCTCCCGGTCGCGCTCATCCCTTCGTTCGCGGGGCAGCTCAGGACCAGCCGCCACCTGCGCCAGACCGCGCTGGGCCTGGACATACGCGAGGGCAGGTTCCTGCGCGGCTTCGCCGACGCCTACGACGCTTTCAATAAGCACGGCGTAAAACACAAGACCATCTTTCTCGACGCGGACGACGCCACGCTCGTGCAGCGCTTCTCCGAGACCCGTCACCGGCACCCTCTGGGCAAGAATATTTCCCAGGCCGTGAGGGAAGAGCGCAAGCTGCTCAGCGGGGTCAAAGCCAAGGCCGACAAGGTGATAGACACCAGCCGGCTGACGCTGGGCGAGCTCAAGGAGATCATCAGCGCCGCCCTGGAACTCAGGCGTTCCAGCGAGATGAAGATCTCGGTCATGTCTTTCGGCTACAAGCACGGCCTTCCGCTGGACGCCGACCTGGTCATGGATATGCGTTTCCTGCCCAACCCTAATTACGTGGACCGGCTCAAGAAACGCACCGGGCTCGACAGGCCGGTCGGCGACTACCTCCGCTCCAAGCCCGTGCTCAAGACCTTCATGAGGGACTACATGGCGCAGATAAAGCGCCTGGTGCCCCTCTACGTAAAAGAAGGGAAGTCTTACCTGACCATAGCGATAGGCTGCACCGGCGGCCGTCACCGCAGCGTCTTCATGGCTCACGCGCTGGCCGAAGAACTGTCCAGGTCGGGGCTGTCGGTTTCCGAGCATCACCGGGACATACGCAAGTAGCGCGGGCCCCTTCCGGGCCGCCCCGTCGTCCGGAGAAATGATCTTATGATAAGCATCGTAGTCGTCACCCACGGAGAGTTCGGCGCCTACCTCATAGAGGCGGCCGAGACCATAGTCGGCGTCCAGGATTCGGCGCTGCGCAATGTCTGCGTCTCGCCCCGGGCCTCCCTCGACAAGGTCAGGGAGCTGGTGGAAACGGCCGCGCGGGATTGCGCCAACCCGGAGGGGCTGGTGTTCCTGGTGGACATGCCGGGCGGCACGCCGATGAACGTGGTGTTCCCGGTGGCCGCGGGGATAGAGAAGAGCGCCGTCATCTGCGGCGTCAACATAAATATGATGATCTCGGCCTTCGCCTACCGCGGTTCGCTCCCGTTCGAAGCGCTTACCGCCAAGATCATGGAGGACGGCAGGAAGGCTATCTGCGACGTGAAGAGCCTGCTGGCCGCCAGGAAGGGAGGGGCCTGATGCCTGTCTCGCTTTTCAGGGTGGACGACCGGCTGATACACGGGCAGGTCGTGGAGTCGTGGATCCCGCACCTGGACGCGGGGGAGATAGTCGTCGCCTCTGACGAGATAGCCGGGGACGAGACGCGCCAGCTGCTGATGCGCTTCGCCGTTCCCGAGGGAGTTGAGCTGAAGATCATGCGCCTCGATGATGCCGCCCCGTATATCGCCGCCGGGGCCTCCGACCGCAAGACGCTGGTCCTGGTCCCCGGGGTCCGCGAAATGGCCGCGCTGCTGGACCGCGGGGTCAAGCCGGCCTCCGTGAACGTAGGGGGTATGCATTATTCCGCCGGCCGCAATATGTCCATCGGCAAGGCCATCTTCCTGAGCGACGAGGACTGCGCCGATCTTAAAAAGCTGGCCGCCGCCGGTATAAAGCTGGAAGGCCGGGGCGTGCCTTCGGACAAACCCTTCGACCTGATGGAGGCCATAGCCTGACCGGCTGCGCCGGCCCGGCCCTAAATGGAACCTCTGCTTTTCCTGGCCACCGCCGCCGCGGCGGGACTCCTGCAGCTGGACAATGTCCAGGTGCTGCAGTCCATGGCCTCGCGGCCGGTCTTTGCCGCGCTGGTTTTCGGGATACTGAACGGCTGCCCGGTCGAGGCGGCCAAACTTGGCCTGCTGACGGAGCTCATCTATTCCGAATACATGCCCATGGGGGGGACGCTGCCTCCGAACGGCATAGCCGCCTCCGCCGTCGGGGTCCTGGCCCTTGCCTCCGGCGCGATGCCTCCCGGGCTGGCCTTTTTCGCCGGCCTGGCCGCCGGCCACTTCTATTCGGGCGCCGAGTACCGGATGAGGACCGCGCGTTCCGCCTGGAACCCCGGGATAGACAAGGCCCTCGCGGCCGGCCGGCCGGCTTTCGCGCGCTGGATCGGTACCTCCCTGGCCATGGAGGCCGCGGCGGTCTTCATTTACGTTTCGGTTTTCGCGGGTCTCATACTCTCGGCCCGCGCCGCCGGCGCGGATTTTCACCTGCTGGCGCGCCCCGCGGACTTCGCCTACGGCTTCATGCCCTGGCTGGGCCTCAGCGCGCTCTACTTCAGGTTCAGGACGCAGACTTTAAAATAAGTTCAAGGCGAGGACGGATCAGGCGATGAAAGACGGGAAAATAAAAAAAGAGGAGGCCGTGCAAATGGGGTTTGGCCTCCGGCTGTCCATGTTCCTGCGCTCGCTGCTCATACAGGCCGGCTGGAATTATCAGCGTATGCAGAATATCGGCTTCGTCTTCGCCCTGACCCCCGCTCTGCGGCGGGCCTGGCCCCGCCCGGAAGATTTCGCCGCGGCCGCAGCGCGCCACGCGGCCACTTTCAATACCCAGCCTTACATGGCGGGGTTTATACTCGGCAATATAGCCAGGATGGAGGAGCGGGCGGCGGAGGCGGGGGG
>DNQL01000140.1 GCA_003500765.1 Elusimicrobiota bacterium
CGGCCCGGTAGGAGGCGCGCGCGGCGGAAGGCTCGCCGGCCAGCACGGGGCAGGACGCCCCTTCCTTCAGTTTCTCAAGCCAGGCTGCCATGTTTCTCGAGACCCAGCGTCGACGAAACGCGGGCCCTGAGACGGGCCAGCGACTGGTCCTTCGCGTTTATGAAATACACCCCGGCCAGTATGGCCAGGCCGCCCGGAATGGCTCCCCAGGTGACCCGTTCGCCGATGAAATAGTAGGCTGAGGCCAGCGTGGCGAAAGGTTCGAGGTAGATGAAATAAGAGGACTTCACCGCGCCGAGTCCCTCTACGGAGTTGTTCCAGAAATAATATGAGAAACCCGACGCGACGATCCCCAGGAATACCGCGTAGGCGGCCCCGCGCGCGTCGAGACGGGCCATCTCGGCCGGGCCGCCGGAGGCCAGCCACAGCGGCAGCACGCTGAACAGCGCGACCACCATCGTCGCGGTGGTGACCTTGGCCTGCGTCCAGCCGGTCAGCCATCGTTTCGTGAAAAGAACATAGAAAGCCCATGAAACGCAGGAGGCCAGGAAGATGAAATCGCCGGTGGTGGACGGCAGGGCGAAGACGCCGCCGGCCCCGCCCTTGGCGAAAATAACTATCATGGTGCCGGCGAAGCCCAGCGTGAAAGCCAGCGCCTTGGCCGCCGACAACACCTCCCCCATCGTTATCATAAGCAGCGCCACCATGATCGGAGCCGTGCCTATCAGCCAGCCCGCGTTGCCGGCGGAGGTGTACTTGAGGCCGTAGGCCTGGAGATAATGCTGGAGCGAGACGCCGACCACCGAGAGAGCGCCCAGCCGCCAGAGATTGGAGAACCGGAAGTCGGACGAAGTAAAGCGGGAACCGGTGATAAGAATAAGGACCAGCGAACCTATAAGCGCCCGGAGGAATACCACGCTGACCGGCGAGACCTGGCCCAGCAGGTGCTTGGTCAGCGGGTAAGCCGCGCCCCAGACGATGGTGGCGAAGCTGACCTGGAAGTAGAGGGAAGTTTTAGAGAAGCGCATAGGAGAAAGCGGCGGGTCTAATGAGAGGGCGCCGGGCTTTTACAGGCCCCCGATCCCGGGGACACCATGCGGCATGGTGTCCCCGGACAGGAGCTTAAGCCGCCCGTTTCTTCGAGAGCACTTTCTTGACCCGCTTGAAGGCCCAGTCTATTTCCTTCTGGGTGACTACCAGCGGCGGGGCGAAGCGTATGACCAGGTCGTGCGTCTCCTTGCAGAGCAGGCCCAGGCCCATCAGCTCCTCGCAGAAGGGGCGCGCCTTGGTGTTGAGCTCCACTCCTATAAGCAGGCCCTTGCCGCGCACTTCCTTGATATAGGGGCTCTTTATCGAGCGCAGCTTCTCCATGAAGTACTCGCCCATCTTGTATGAGTTCTCGACGAGACCCTCGTCGTTTATGGCCTTCATGGCCGCGCGCGCCACGGCGCAGGCCAGCGGGTTGCCGCCGAAAGTGCTGCCGTGGTCGCCGGGGTTGAAGACGCCCAGCAGTTCCTTCGACGCGACGACGGCCGATATCGGCAGCACGCCGCCGCCGAGGGCCTTGCCCATGACCAGCATGTCGGGCTTGACGCCGTCGTAGTCGCAGGCGAATTTTTTGCCCGTGCGGCCGAAGCCGGTCTGTATCTCGTCGGCGACGAACATGACGCGGTTGGCCCGGCAGAGTTCCTGCGCGGCCTTGAGGTAGCCGGCCGGCGGCACAATGATGCCGGCCTCGCCCTGTATCGGCTCGACGATGAACGCCACGGTGTTGGGAGTTATCGCGGCCTTGAGCGCTTCGATATCGCCGTACTCGACTATCTTGAAGCCGGGGGTGAACGGGCCGAACCCGTCGCGGTACTGGTGCTCGGTGGACATGGCGACTATCGTCACGGTGCGGCCGTGGAAGTTGTTGCCGACGCAGATTATCTCGGCCTGGCCTTCCGGCACGCCCTTAACCTTGTAGCCCCACTTGCGCACGGCCTTGATGGCCGTCTCGACGGCCTCGGCGCCGGTGTTCATCGGCAGCGCCATCTCGTAGCCGGTGAACTCGCAGAGCTCCTTGAGGAACGGGCCGAGCTGGTCGTTATTGAAGGCGCGCGAGGTCAGCGTGCATTTCTTCGCCTGCTCGGTGAGCGCCTTGAGCACGCCCGGGTGCCGGTGGCCGTGGTTGAGCGCCGAGTAGGCGCTGAGCATGTCCATATACTTGTTGCCCTCGGGGTCCTTGACCCAGACGCCCTTACCCTGTGAGATGACTATCGGGAGCGGGTGATAGTTGTTGGCGCCGTACTTCTCGGCGACCTCTATGAGCCTGTGCGATTCGGTGTTGGTCTGGTTGGTTTCCATGTACTTTCTCCGTGCGTGAAATTAGAAGCGGACGCCGAGGCCGGCGGTGTAGCCGTTCTCGCCGTGAATGATATTGTAGGCGCCGTAGATATAGACCAGCGGCAGCGGGGACAGCCGCACGCCCAGCGAATAGCGCGGCTTGGTGACGGTGGCGTCCACGCCGTTAAGGGAAGCGTTGGCGCCGGTGAGTTCCTGCGCCTCGATAGTGGTGCGGTCGATGCCGACCACGGCGTAGGGCTTTACGATCGGCAGGTCATAAGAGGCGGCAACGTCGAAGGACATGTGGCTGCCCTTGAAGTAGTCGAAGTCGATGACGTCGTAGAAAGCGCCGACCGAGATATCGGGGATGAACTTGGTCGCCAGACCGCTCTTGAAGACGCCGTAGCGCAGGCCGGCGCCCATTATCGAAAGCCCGCCGTAGGAGACGCCGCGCACGGCCACGTCGAGGTCGGTCAGCGGCAGCCCCGCCGAAGCCTGCAGCATGGCCACGCCGAAGGCGTCCACGCCGCCGTTCTTGAGTATGAGATTGTCGGAACTGGGGTCGGCCTGCACCACCGCGGTCGCGTTGACGTCGAAGCCGGGAAAGCCCAGCGACCGGCCGGAGTTGAAGTCCATCGCGCCCAGCAGACCGCCGAGGTCCTTGGCGAAAGGCTTAAGGTAGGCCTGGCTCGCGTAGTTATTGAAATTATCGAAGTCACCGGCCGCGGCTATACCGGCCGCGAAGGGCAGGAAACAGAGGGTCAGGATCAGTTTTTTCATGGGTATCTCCTTGTAAGAAAAGGCCGCCCGGCCTTTCCCTAATTATTACAAATAAAGTGATATAAATAAAGGGAGGCCGCGCTCACGGCCTCCCTGTGCTCCGGGGACTGTAATCCGGGGACAGTATATCTATTTCAAAACCTTTCAATGCGTATACTGTCCCCCTGTTCCGCCCCCCCTATTCCTCCCCCTCTTCGTCATCCTGTTCCGCCGCCGCGCCCCCCGCGGCCTCGCCGGGCCGCTGTCCGGCGCCGTCGATAAAATCGATGGTGTAGAGGCGCCATTTGGCGGGCTCACGGGTACCGGAGCCGGAGCGGGTGTAACCGCGGCGGCCGTCCCTGGCGTCGGCGGTACCGGGATCGCCGCGCTTGAAGCTAAGGGCCAGTTTTGCGCCGGTGGTCGTGACCATCGTCAGGTAGGAGCCGCGCAGGCCGTGGTCGCGGCAGTTGTCGCGGTCCGCGGAGCAGCTGACGCGCTGTATGTCGCTCATCTTGCCGTAGCGCGACTCTATCTTGGTAAGGAAAAGGTGCGTCTCCGTCTTTATGGCCTCCCGGCGGGCCGCGCGGAGTTCCTCGAGGTTCTCCGGGTCCGGGGTTTCCTGCGCGGGGACGACGCTCTTCTCGGAACCGGACGGGGCGGGAGAAGGGTGAACGGTGCGGGGCTTGAGCAGGGCGTCGAGGGCGGAGTCCGCCGCATCGTCAGCCGACTTTAGCTGCCGGGGAGCCGCGCGCAGATAGCGGTCCTCCCTGCCATTGAGCTTTTCGGAGGCGATGTCCTGCAGCAGGTCGGGGGCCTGGGCGGAGGCCAGCAGGACAGGCGCGACTTCCGGCTGGGAATTATTCCCGGCCGGCTTGGCAGTATTGGAGGAAGGGGTGCCAGAAGAAGAGCCGGCCGCCCCGTCCGAACCGCCCGAGGAGGAACCGCCGGAAGCGCCCGCGGAAGATCCGCCCGAAGCGCCCGCGGAGGAGCCGCCGGCGGCTGAACC
>DNQL01000229.1 GCA_003500765.1 Elusimicrobiota bacterium
GTTCCTTCCCCTGCCGCGGCCGCTCCGGCCAAACCGGCGGCTCTCGCCGCCCTCGGCGACAAGATAGAGGCGTACATTAAGGGCCTGCGGCGCAGGCGTATCGTGCAGTCCGACGAGCGCACCGCCTGGGTCGTCTACGATTTCACTTCGGGCGAGAAGCTGGTCAGCATAAACGAGGATGTTCCGATGTCGGCCGCCAGCATGATAAAACCCTTCGTCGCCCTGGCCTGGCTGCACGAGGCCGAAGCGGGCAGGCGGTCCTACGGCGCGGCGGAGCGCGGCCGCATGGAGGACATGATCCGGGATTCCGGCAATGTGTCCACCAGCCGGTTCATGCGGGACCTGGGCGGGCCGGCGGCCGTGCAGCGCCTCCTTAAGTCGAACTACCCGGGCATTTTCAAAGAGACCAGCATAGTCGAATACATACCGGCCAATGGCCGGACCTACCGCAACCGGGCCTCCGCCCACGACTACAGCCGCTTCCTCTACGCCGTCTGGAAGGACGAAGTCAAAGGCTCTGAGGAGATAAAGCGCCTGATGGGCCTGGCCAAGCCCAACCGGCTCTATACTTCGGTCCCGGCCGTGCCCGGCGATACCGAAGTTATGGATAAGACCGGCACCACGGCCAGGCTCTGCGGCGACATGGGGATAATGGTGGCCAAGGGGGAGGGTGACGCCTCGTATCCTTATATAATCGTGGGCATAATCGAGAAATCCAGGTCGGCCAGCGGTTACGCGGGCTGGATGCGTTCGCGCGGCAATGTCATACGCGCGGTCTCCGGCATGGTCTACGAGGAGCTTTCGGCGGCGCACGGCTTCGGCCCGGCGGCCGTGGCCTCCCGCGACGGCGCCGACGGGGGGTCCTGACCGGCGTTTTTTTATTTGACAACCGTTTGGCTATTTGGCAAAATAACCAAATGAAACAGGACCTTAAAGAACGCTACGCCGCCCAGGCCTCCGTCATAAAGGCGATGGCCCATCCCACTCGCCTGCTGATACTTAATTCCCTTAAGAAGAAGGAAGCCTGCGTCTGCGAGCTGACCGCCCAGGCCGGCGACGACATCTCCACCGTCTCGAAGCACCTGCTGGTCCTCAAGACCGCCGGCCTGGTGGCCTCCCGGCGGGAGGGGAACTGGCTTTACTACCGCCTGACCTGCCCCTGCGTGCTGGACTTCACCAGGTGCATAGCGGGGGTCATACAATGAACCTCAAAGAAGATTGGAAGGTGCTGGCCGGTTTCGCCGCGGCTTTCTTCCTTTTCTATTTCCTGCCCGTTGGCCAGGCCCGCTTCGACGGCGCGCTGACCGAGGCGCTGGAGCTGACCAAATGGTACGTGCGCGAGCACGTGGTGCTCTGCCTGATACCGGCCCTGTTCATAGCCGGCGGCATCGCCGCTTTCGTGAGCCAGGCGGCGGTCATGAAGTACTTCGGCGCCCGGGCCAATAAGTTCCTCTCTTACGGCGTGGCCTCCGTCTCCGGAGCCATACTGGCCGTCTGCTCCTGCACGGTGCTGCCGCTGTTCGCCGGCATCTACAAGCGCGGCGCGGGCCTGGGCCCCGCCATCGCCTTCCTCTACTCCGGCCCCGCCATCAATATCCTGGCCATAGTGCTCACGGCCCGCGTGCTCGGCTTCGAACTGGGCGCCGCCCGCGCCATAGGCGCGGTGGTCTTCAGCCTGGTCATCGGCCTGGCCATGCATTTCATGTTCAGGAGAGAGGAGCACGCCAAAGCCAAAGCGCAGGCGGACCTGCCGGAACCGGAGGTGAGGCGGCCCCTTTGGCAGACCTCGCTCTACTTCGCCTCCATGGCCGCCATACTCATCTTCGCCAACTGGGCCGAAGCCGATCCCTCCGACCGCGTCTTCCACGCCATACACGCCGTCAAATGGCCGCTGACCTCCTTTTTCGCGCTGGCGCTGGGGTTCATGCTGAAAGGCTGGTTCGGGGCCGGCGGCGGGAAACTTTTCCTGGCCGCCCTCCCGGCCATAGCCCTGGCTTTTCTCTTCGGTGACCTGCCCATACTTTCCTTCTCCGCCGGCTTCATCGGCCTGTCCTGGGTGCTCAATTCCTCCGGGGAGGGGGAGCTCCGGGACTGGTTCTCCTCCGCCTGGGACCTCTCGAAGCAGATCTTCCCGCTGCTCATAGGCGGCGTACTGGTCTCCGGCTTCCTGCTGGGCCGGCCCGGCCACGAAGGCATTATCCCTTCGCATTGGGTCGCCTGGGCCGTGGGCGGCAATTCCTTCGCCGCCAATTTGTTCTCTTCCGTCGTAGGGGCTTTCATGTACTTCGCCACGCTGACCGAAGTGCCGATACTGCAGGGCCTGCTGGGCGCCGGGATGGGCAAGGGCCCCGCGCTGGCCCTGCTGCTGGCCGGTCCCGCGCTCTCGCTGCCCAATATGCTGGTGCTCAGGACCGTGATGGGGGGTAAAAAGACTACCGTTTACGTTCTGTTGGTGATCGTCATGGCCACGCTCAGCGGCTTGTTCTACGGCGCGCACTTCTGAACTTTATGAAGTGCCTGCTGCCGTCTTTTCTTATTTTCTTCGCGTCCCAGGTCCAGGCCCTGGGCGGGGACCGCGTAGAAGCCGTTAAGATATCCTTAATAGGCTTTGAGCGGGCCTATGAGCTGCACCTGGCCACGGGCACGGTCTTCATAGACAACAGGCCGCGGGAAAAGTACGCCGCCGGGCATATCCCCGGGGCGCTGAATATGCCATATTTCGAGCCCGGTTCCAAAGAGAACCGGATGCGGCGCGGCGAACTGACGGAGGCCGCGGGGGACGGGGCCATCGTGTTTTACTGCACCGGGTTCATGCGCGCTTATCACGCGGCGGTACAGGCCGTGAATTGGGGGCTGCCTCCGGACAGGGTCTATTGGTATAAAGGCGGTTACCTGGATTGGGCCGTTAAGATAGGGAACAGGAAAAGCGGGAGTCCCGTGGAAAAGGAGAATCGTATGAAAAAAATACAGGTGTTAGGTATGGGCTGCGCCAAGTGCAATAACCTTTACGCGGCGGCGGAGAAGGCCGCCAAAGAGCTGGGCGTGGAGTACGAGATGGAGAAGATCTCCGACATAGACAAGATAACGGATATGGGCGTCATGATGACGCCGGCCCTGGCCGTGGACGGAGAAGTGAAGAGCTCCGGCAGGATCCCTTCCCCGGAGGAGCTTAAGAAGTTCATTTCGGGGGGTAAATGAGCTCCCCGTCCCCGGTACTGAAGACTGCCCTGTTCGTTTTCGCGGGCCTGGCGGCCGGTACGATGATCTACAGGGCGGCCACCTCCCCGTGCTGCGATAAGGAGGCGCCCCCTTCCGCGATCTCGGAAGCCGCCCCCGCCGCCGCGGCGCCGGCCGCAAG
>DNQL01000164.1 GCA_003500765.1 Elusimicrobiota bacterium
TCTGGCTGCGGAGAGGCGGCTGGCACCGTAGCGGCAGGGGCGCGGCCCTCCTTCTCAAAAAGAGCCTCTATGGTCTCTAAAAGTTTCTCGTTGCCGGTACCTTTGTTCAGTATGGCGTCCGCGCCGGAACACATGAACTGGGCTTTCTCCTGCTCGATGGCCCTGCCGGTGAAGATGACCACCTTCGGGGGGTTAGGGAGCCTTTCGTGTATGAGTTCCGAGACCTTGTAGCCGTTCATCGCGGGCATATTCACGTCGAGGATGAGAAGATCGTAACGCTTGGAGACCATCCGCTTGAATACCTCTTCCCCGTCCCTGGCGAAATCCACGTTATGCCCCGCGTCGGCCAGCATGCTCCACAGCAGGGCGCGGATATTGGCGTCGTCGTCCGTGGCGAGTATCTCCAGCCGGCGCCTGCCGGTCTTTTTGCCGTATAGCGGCAGCCGCTCGGAAATATCCTTCTTTATACAGGCTGCCAGTCCCTCGGTCTCGTCCGCGCGCCGCCAGCGCTGCTGATTACCCTCGGCGTAGTCCGATCCCAGGCAGACCAGGGTCTCCGGCGCTATAGCGCCGTATTTCCCGTGTATCTCCGGGACGGAATAAGGTCCGTCCACCCGGTCATGCACGAAAAGGTAATATTTTCCGGGCGGCATCAGAGGGTTCCTTCTTTCAGCACTTTTCTTATATTCCCGACTATCTCCGCGAGCGGCATGGTCTTGGGAAGTATCCCCCGGCACACCCTGCTGGCGGACATCGCCTCCCGAACTTCCGGGGAACCGGCCATTCCGGTAAGCAGCAGGACGGGGATCGCGCGGGTCCCCCTCATGAATTCCAGCCACTGCGCGGCGTCATGGCCTTTCATATCTCCCAGGTTATAATCCAGAAGTATGAGGTCCGGGCGCGAACACCACGCTTTTTTGAGTCCCGCCGCGGCAGTATCGGCCGACTCCGCGGCGAAACCGTGCTCCGACAGCGCAACGACCATAAGCCGCTGGAAATTCCAGTCGTCCTCGATGACAAGTATCCTCTCCATACTATCCCCCCAGCACCTCCCGGGCCTTTTCCAGGATTATCTCCGGCGGGGTCATCTTGGGGAAAAAGCAGACGAACCCCGGAGAGGAGGCGAAAGTCCTGTTTAGCCCCGTCTCCATGAAATTCTCACCCGTCATCACCACGAAAGGGATGCCGCTCAGAGAGGCGTCCCGGGCGGACCTGCGGCCAAGTTCCAGGATGAATTCCCGGCCGTCCATCACCGGCATCGCGACGTCGAGGACGATAAAATCCACACGCCCGCCGGCCAGCGAATCCAGGGCCTCCCGCCCGTTCCCGGCGGTAGAGACCTCGTAACCCGCGTCCTCGAAAATGAAACGGAAAAGCTGGACTATAGAGGGCTCGTCGTCCACGATAAGGACTTTACGCATTTTTCTCTCCACCGAGCGGGATATTGAAAGTGAAGACCGCGCCCTTTTCCGCGCCCGGCGAGACCCAGATATGCCCGCCGTGCAGCTCCACGGCCAGCCTGCACATGGCCAGACCCAGACCGAAACCCATATGCTTATGCTCCTCCATCTGGTAATGCTTGCGGAAGATCTCCTCGCGCATCGCTTCCGGCACGCCGGGGCCGGAATCCGCCACCGAGAAAAGAACGTCGCCTCCCAGCGTACGGCAGGACAGCGTCACCGTTCCCCCTCCGGGGGTGAATTTGAGCGCGTTGCCCAGCAGATTGGCCACCACCCGCTCCAGCAGCGAAGCGTCACCGCGGAACGAGGTCGCCCCCTGCGGCGGCACTACGGACAAAGCGATGTTCCTGCGCGCCGCCAGCGGCTGATGGAGCTCCAGGACGCGTCCGCAGAGTTCCGCGCCGTCCATTTCGACCGGCTTGAGGTTCATTTCCCCGCGCTCCAGTTTTATGGTGTTAAGGATGTCCTCCACCATGCCCTTCAGGCGGTCGGAGGACCGCATTATGGCGTCCAGGCATTTTTCGGAATCCGGCGGAACGGAACCGCCCTTGCGCATCAGTTCGGCGTAGCCCTGTATGCTGCAGATAGGCGTACGCATATCGTGGGTTATCATGTGAAAGAAAGTTTCGCGCGCGCTCTCGATCTCCTTCTCCATAGTGACGTCGCGTATCATTATTACCCGCCCCGGACGTTTTAAGGTGGCAAGCGAGAACTGCCGGGAGACCAGCCGTAAATTGCGCGACGGCGCCCCCTCCTCCTCCCCGCAAAGACAAACATCGGCGCGCGACAGCGCGTCCGGAGAATTCATGATCGAAGTCAGCGCGGAACGAAATTCCTCGCGCGCCGCCGAACCGGGCAGGGCCGCGTCTTTAACGTCGCCCACGCCCAGCAGTTCCAGCGCGTAACGGTTGGAATGGATGAGCCGACCGCGGTCGTCCACCAGCAGGACACCGTCGGTCATGGTCTCCAGCAGGGCCTGGGCCTTGGCGCGCTCCTCCACGAGCTGGTTTATGTGGAAAGAACGGTAGGCGTTGAGCTCCAGCAGGACCCTGTTAACGGCGGAAACCAGGTCCGCCGCCGCCGGCCATCCCTCTTTAGGAAGCGGGGCATCCATCTTATAGCCCCCCGCCACGACGCGCTTTATGAAACCGACCGTCCGGTCCATCGGCCCGACCAGGCCTGACATGACGGCGCGCGCGGCGG
>DNQL01000109.1 GCA_003500765.1 Elusimicrobiota bacterium
GGCCGGCGCGCGCGGCGCCCTCGGAGAGGGCGAAGCCCTCGTCCCACCAGCGGCGCTCGCGTATGCCGGTGAGGGCCTCCAGCTGGCCCTCCGGTATGTGCAGGGCGTCCAGCATGGGACGCACGCGCTTCTCGAGCTCGGACGAGGTGACGACGTTGGGCCCGAGCTCGTAGCCGATGGCGTCGATGTATACTTTTGAATATTTCATTGTTCCCTGATGATCGGTCCCGCGCGCGCCACGGGGACAGGATCGCAAAAACGGCGTCGCGCACACCGTGCGCGCGCCTCCGGCTCTCGGCCCTCGCGCTTACGCAAGCTCGGGCCTCCGAGGCGGTTTTGCTAACCCTGTCCCCGCGTCACGCGCGGAGCACTTATCATAAAAAGACCGTTAAACCAGTTTTACCGCGAAATCCTTCATCTGGTAGATGACCAGGCCGTCCACCACCAGGAAACCGTCGGCCTTGAGCGTGCGGGAAGCGTCGTCCGCGCCGGTGATATAAGCCTCGACGGTGACGGTATCGTTCTTCGGCACTATCTGGCCACGGTAGATCCAGGTGTGCTTCGCGCCGAGGGCCATGGACTCGAACCTGGCGCCCGCGGGCAGGTCCGGCCACTTTTGAAGCGCCGCCGCCTTCATCAGATTTATGAACGATTCGAGGCCGAGCGAGCCGGGGCAGACGGGGTCCTGGTAAAAGTGGGCCTTGAAGAACCATTCGGCCGGGTCCACCTTCTTGAGGCCGCGGATGAAGCCGAGGCCGGCCGGGCCGCCGGAGGGGAGCCAGGTCTCCACAGAGTCGAGCATGAGCAGCTTCTCGTCGGGCAGGCCCGGCAGCCGCATCAGCGGGGGACACCATGCCGCATGGTGTCCCCGTACCGTCTGCTCCGCGTCGGCCAGTTCCGCGGCGGAAGGGGTATAGCGGGCCGCGCCGCGCACGCCCAGCTGCTCGGAGAGGGCTTTTTTCGAAAAGAAACCGAACTGCGTGACGCCTTTATAGACGGTCCGGCCCTTGCACAGGACTTCCATGTCGTAGTCCTGTATTATCATGCCGCCGGACTGGGAAACTTTGGTTATCTTCACCCGGGTCACGAGTATGCCCGCGTCGGGCATTACTTCGGCGTACTGTGTCGCGGTGCCGCCCAGGTTGCGGAAGGAGAGGTCGGAGGGGCTCGTCAGCGCGCTGCCGAGATAGGCGGCCAGCCAGCCGCAGGGCTGCAGCGCGACCTCGAGCAGTACGGCGAAAGGCATGGACCCCTGCGCTCCAGACTTAAAATACCATTCGCCCGGCGGGACGTCGTATTCGGCCTCGATATAGCCGCCGGCCTTGAGCTCCCACTGCCGGCAGTTCTCTATCTTAACCACTCGGTCGAGGAATTTATACGGTTCGCCGGGCAGGCGCGCGATGACGCGCCCCTCGTCGAAAATTTTATATCTGTCGCCGAAAGCCTCGGACGGCTTGCCGACGGCGAAGGCTGTGATGCTGGCATTGTCGAAGATGGCGGGCCGGGGACCGCTGTCGGCGGGAACGCCGGCGGAGGTTCTGGCTTTTTTCCAGAGCGCTTCTATGGCGTCCTTTCTGCCGCCGCCCATGCGCACGGACATATTGTGTATGTGTATGATGCGCCGGCCGTCGGCGTACATGAAAGCGTCGGCTATGGCGTAGGGCGTGCCGTCTTCCCTGTAGCCGATCTCCTTGACGACTATCTCGTACATCGCTTTTTTAGTCGAGGGCAGCACCTGGCCGCGGCATTCGAGGCGGCTGGTGACGCCGGGTACCGGCTCGTACCAGCAGGAACCCTCCTCGGCCACCCAGCCCAGCCGCATCAGGAGCACGCGGAAAGTGTGCAGGCAGCATTCGTACATCAGCGTGCCGGGCATGACATGGTCGTCGGTGAAATGGCAGAGCAAATGCCAGGCGTCGGGGTGTACGTCCATTTCGCCCTGCACCATTCCCAGCCCGTAGCGGCCGCCGCGCGGCGAGAGCTCCAGTATCCTGTCCACCAGCTTCATCCTGCCGGAGGGCAGGCCGACGGGTTTTGCCAGCGGCAAGCCCGCGAAAGCGGGGCCGAAGCAGCCGGCGTAGTCGCCGCGGCGCAGGGCTCCCATCTGCGCGTCCGTGTACGATTCTTTCCCGGCGGCGAAAGGCGCGGGAGGGGCCCAGTCCGTGGGCGCTTTGCCGGGGGCGGGGGCCATTTCTTCGGCCGTAAGCACCACTCCCTTGCCTTTTGCAAGTTCCTCCGGCGTGAAGAAGCCGGCGCAGCCGTTCTTCATGCTGATGAGCGGTTCGCCGTCGACCCAGCTCTCGTAGTTGAAGAAGAAGAGCCAGATGTCGCCGTTGCGGGCGAAGCGCTCGATATTAATGTCGTAGGTTATGGCCCGGCCCGGCAGCGGCATGCCGCGGTGCACGGTGACTTCCGCGTCGAGCAGGCGGTACATCGCCAGGCCCCGGGTGCGGGAGTCTATGCCGAGATAGCCGCAGAGGAACAGGTCGGCCTGTCCGGCTTCCACCGCTATGCAGGTGGGGATGCGGCCGCAGTCGAGGTACCAGGCGCCGGGCAGGATATCATGCTCGGTGACGACATTGCCGGACTTGAGCGAGCCCGCCTCTCCCTTCACGCTGATTATCCTGTCCACCAGCATCAGCGGCTCGCCGGGCAGCCGCACGCGGGTGGGATAAGTGTCGGCTTCCGCGAAGGCCGGTCCCAGTACTTTCGCTATGGACCCGACGGCGAATTCCATGCACTGCGCTCGGTCCATGAAAACTTCGCGGGCGGGTTGCGCGGGCGCGGGGAGGACATCGTGCCGCATGGTGTCGTATGGTACGGGGACACCATTCCGAATGGTGTCATGCGGTACGGGGACACCAAGCCGCATGGTGTCCCCTTCTGATGCCCTGGCCAGTTCGGCCTGGAAGGCGATATTGCGGGACTGCATGGCGGTGAAATTATTGGAGAGGCGCAGGAAGATATCGTGGGCCCGGGCTTTGGCCGCGTTAGCCGCGGAGAAAGCTTTGAGGTATTCCGGCCCGTCGCCCGCCGGAGCGGGCGCGGCGGGCGGCGCTGGG
>DNQL01000253.1 GCA_003500765.1 Elusimicrobiota bacterium
GCCGCGGCGGCCCTCGTCGGGCCCCAGCCTGGCGAAAACGCCGCCGCAGCGGGGGCAATTGGCCGCGGGGTCCTTTATCTCCTGCCCGCAGTTGGGGCATTTCATCGGGCGCGTCATTTTGTAGAATTATCCTCTCGAAGATTTTAACAAATAAAGGAAAAACCGCATGGCCCTCGTGATAAGTTCCGTTACCGGGAAGACCGGCTGGCTGCAGATCAACAATCCCGAGAAGAAGAACGCGCTGAGCCTGGAACTCTGCAAGGAGCTGGTGAAGGCTCTGGCGGATTTCAAAAAACAGCATATCCCGGTGGTTATCATCCGCGCGGAGAAGGACGCCAGGACGTGGTCCTCGGGCCACGACATAACCCAGCTGCCGAAAGTGCATCACGAGCCGCTGGCCTTCGACAGCCCGATGGAGCAGGCGCTGCGCGCCGTGCAGGAATATCCCGGCCCCGTCATCGCCATGGTGCAGGGCGGCGTCTGGGGAGGCGCCTGCGACCTGGCGGTCACCTGCGACCTGGCCATAGGCGACGAGACCTCCACCTTCGCCATAACCCCCGTCAAGATCGGGCTTCCTTACAACGCGGCGGGCATAATGCATTTCATCAACCGCCTGGGCCTCAACATAGCCAAGGAGATGTTCTTCACCGCCCAGCCCGTCAAGGCGGACCGGGCCTACCACTCCGGCCTGCTCAATTACCTGGTCAGTTCCAGGGAGATAGAGAGCTTCACGGCCGGCCTGGCCGAGACTATGGCGGCGAACTCTCCGATGGCTATCGCCGTCATCAAGGAGCAGTTCCGTATACTCAGCGAGGGGCATTCCATCAGCCCCGAGGCCTTCGAGCGGATACAGGCGCTGCGCCGCAAGGTTTACAACAGCCACGATTACGCCGAAGGAATAAAGGCCTTCACGGAGAAGCGCAGGCCGGAATTCAGGGGGAACTGAAATGGAGCCCATCAGGAACTGGAAAGAAGCGTTCGAGGCCGGCAGGGACTACGGTCTGCTGGTGATACGCCTGGGCGTGGGGCTGATGTTCTTTTTCGTGCACGGCCTGCCCAAGATACAGGCGGGACCGGAGCTCTGGGCGAAACTTGGCGGCGCGATGGGCAACCTCGGGATAAGCTTCGCCCCCGCTTTCTGGGGCCTCATGGCCGCCTCGGCCGAATGCTTCGGCGGCCTGTTCCTGGCTCTGGGGTTGCTGGCACGGCCGGCGGCCGCGGCCATGGCTTTCACCATGCTGGTGGCGGCCACCATGCACCTGGCAGCGGGAGACGGGCTCAAGGGCGCCGCGCACGCTACGGAACTTTTCTTTGTACTTTCGGGCCTGGTCCTGGCCGGCGCCGGCCGCTTCAGCCTCGACCGGAAGTTCTTCGGGGAGAATATCTGACAGGCCGGGCGCGAAGGGATATCGCGGGGAAAGCATGCCAAAGACCGTAATAGTGATGCCCGCCTACAACGCGGCCGCGACGCTGGGCAGCACCGTGCGCGACCTGCCGCCGGAATACCTGGCCGACGCCATACTGGTGGACGACGCGTCCTCCGACGATACCGTCAGGATCGCTGAGGAACTGGGACTGCGCGTAGTCCGCAGGGAGACCAACGGCGGTTACGGCGCCAACCAGAAGACCTGCTACCGGCTCGCACTGGAGGCGGGCGCCGACATAGTGGTAATGCTTCACCCGGACTACCAGTACAACCCGAAGGTCGTGCCTCACATGGCCTGGCTTATAGAGGAAGGGATATGCGACGTGGTGCTGGGCAACCGGGTCCGGACGCGCCGGGAGGCGCTGGCGGGCGGCATGCCGCTGTATAAATACGCGGCCAACCGTTTTCTTTCCCTGCTCTGCAACGTGGTGACCGGCGAGAACCTGGGCGAATGGCACAGCGGCCTGCGCGCCTATTCCGCGAAAGCGCTGCGTACCATCCCCTGGGAGGACAATTCCGACGATTTCGTCTTCGACATGCAGTTCCTGGCCCAGGCCTCCTTCTTCGGCCTGCGCATGGGAGACATCCCGGTGGAGACCAAGTATTTCAGCGAAGCCTCTTCGATAAACTTCAGGCGCAGCACGGTTTACGGCCTGCTGACGCTGGTGGTGATGGCACGGCACGCCATGGCCCGGGCGGGCCTGTCCCTGCCGCGGCTTTTCCGTCCTAAGGCCTGAGCCCCAGGACGAAACTCCTCTCCTTCCAGATCTTCTCCATGCCGTCGCGGGGCGGGGCGCGCCCAGGGCCGTCCAGCCGCCGCGCGACGGCGCCCAGCAGCTCTATCAGACCGTGGAAATCCGACACGGCCACGTGCTCCTGTCCGACTTTCGCCTTTTTCCCGGCCAGGACGCCGTCTATATCGTCCATATTGTGGTAATTGCCCAGCGGCAGGCAGAGGCAGGTCGACTTGAACCCGTAGAACGAGAAAGCGGAGGCCTCGCAGGTGCCGCCGGGCATCAGTTTGCGCTGGAACCTGAAGCCGGGCCGCTCTTTCCGGTAAACCTCCGCGATATCCGAAGCCGCGTTGGTCAGCTCAGGCGTGAAGACGCTCATCTTGTCCCCGACCCGGACTATCGGCCCGGCGCCTATCGGCGAATCGTGCGGGAAACTGCGCGAGCATTCCAGGCAGACGAGGCGCGCGTTCTTCGGCAGCGTGCCGCCCCGGGCCGCGCCGATGGCGCCGACGAAACCCGTTTCCTCCGCGCGGGTGAAGAGCAGCGCGACATGGCCGAGCTTCCCGTCCCGCGATATCCCCTCGTAGGAGACGAGCGCCGCCGCCACGCAGGCCGCGTCATCGCAGCCGTTGGTCCGGGCCAGCCCTTTCTTCACCGAGGACTTCGGGAAAAGCCAGCGGCCCAGGCAGCCGGCCGCGACCGGGGCCGCCTTATCCAGCCTGGCGGCAACGGTCTTGAAAGGTTTCGACGATGAGTCCAGTGAAATTATGCGCGCGGGCCAGGAGCGGCGCAGGGCGGGGTCGAAGATCTCGATGCGCGCTCCTTTGAAATACTGGTCATGGACGCCGCCCCGGAATTCCAGCCTCGCTTCCTTCCCGGAAACGGACAGGACCACGAAGGCCGGGTGATCCATATGCGCCGTGATGAACAAAGGCGCCGTCCGCCGGCAGGCTTTCCTGAAGTCCCGGCGGCGTACGATCAGGTTGCCGCAGCGGTCGCGCTCCAGGACCAGGTTCCGGCGGCGCGCCGCCCATTTTTCAACGAGCGACTCCACCGCGCCTTCATGCCCGGCGGCCACCGGCGCCGAGGCGAACTCCAACAGCATCCTCTCGCGTCTTTTCAGTTCGGTTTTTCCGGGACCGGCCATCTCGCCTCCAAATGAGCAATGATCTGCCGGGCCCGCGGCCCGGACATGTCCAATAATATCAATTCCGTTAAAGAAGCCCTTTACTTTTTTCCCGGGCGCGGCGGCGAGAAGAAAGACATAACCTTGTCGGTCAGGCTTTCGTCCGGCAGGGCCCAGATATAGCTGAAGTTCAATCCGCCGAAGCGGCCGTCGAAGAAAGAGATGGTCTCGCAGGTGCGCACCAGTTCTTTTTTGCCAAGGGCCGGGAGCAAGCCGCCAAAAGTCCCCGGCTTCGCCCCGGCGGGCGGCTCCGCGGCCCCGGGGCCGGCGATATAAGCCCTGAGCCTGGCCGCGGCCGCCTCTCCCAGCGTCTCCTCTATATCAACCATCGGCGCCCCCGCGAAAATTCCGCCCGCGTAGCTCAGACCGGAGCAGAACCCGTATTTCTGTTCGGAAGTCAGTCCTTTAAGAAAATTACCCAAAGGCCCTTCGCGGCGCGCCGGGGTCCCGGCCGGGGCTTCACCCCCTCCTTCCCCGTCACCCTTCCAGGTCCCGCCGTAAAAAAGATAGCCAAGCCCCCGGTAGACATTATCCATGGAGCCGGGGCCCCAGCTGTCGAAGCGGTATACGATATCCCCGTCACGCATGAAGTAAAAGGTCGGCGAAAGACTGAAATCTATCTCCGGCCAGTCCTCCCTGGACGCCGCCAGGCTGTATTTCAGGACATGGGAACCGTTCCACTTACCCATACGGGCGAAATCGGCTTTTTCCGTCAGAGGAAGCCCGTGCTTTTTAAAAACTCCCAGCAGACGCCGGTCTTTCTCTATTTCTTCCAGCGCCCGGTCCGCGGCATGGCAGCCCGGGGAAGCGACTATGATTATCTTGTCGCCCCTCATATCCTCGCCGCGCAGGAGCATCGGGGCCCCGCTCTTTTCCAGGAAATAAACCGCCCGCGAGCGTTCGCTCCGGGGCCTTTTCCCTTTTATCCTTGGAACCACCTGCAGTTTTTCGCCGGGATGGGCCAGCCTGAAAACCTCGGCCTCCGCGAACATCCTGAGCCTCAGCAGCGCCCCGTGCATATCGTCGATCATATCCGGATCGGCAAGGCCGCGCTTTTCCAGTTCCGCCAGCAGGCCGGACTGGGCGGCTATCATCTCTTTTCCCGGACCGTAAAAATTGTAATGGCCCGCTATGCGGTAAGAATCTTTCAGGGCGGCGTCGGACATCCCGGCCGCCGAAGAGGAGGAAAATCCCCCCGCCGCGAGCAGCGCGGCCGCTTCGGCGCTCACCAGCCGCTTGGCCTCTTCCCGCTCCCCGTCGTCGCCACGGTTCAGCCAGATAAGTCGTACGGCCGTGTCCAGGAGGGACTCCTCCGAGAGCAGTCCGCTCAGCTCCATGCAGGAGCGGAATCCGGACGCCGGGTCCGTTCCGGCCAGGTCCGCCTCGCATACCGGGCCGGAGGCCGTATAAAAAAAAGCCCTGGGCCCCGCGCCTTTTATCTCCGGCCAGTCGGCCGCGGAGTAAGGCACGGAGTACTCATAGGGACCGGCGGCGTTCAAAGCGGCAAGGGCCGGTAGATCCTCCCCGGGGGCCAGAAAAAGGGCGCGCACCATCAGCGCGGCCTTCGCGGCGTCGTCGCGGCCCAGCGCCTCCAGAGCCGATACGGCGGCGGGAAGCGACGCGCCGGACCAGACGGCTATTTTAGGCCCGTCGGAGAGGTCCAGCGCCGGCTTGCCCTCCGTCTTTCCTTCCGGCGTTACCAGCGCGTATCTCCTGAGGGCGCCCCCGGTCCCCGCGGACAGGGCCGCCGGGACGCAAAGCGAAAGCGCGAGCGCTATGATAGTCCTTCTCATATTTTCATTCCTTTTACCCGCGGGCATGCCCGCTCCGCCCCCGATGGAGCGGGCGCGCTAAAAACGCGGAGCAATTTAAATGCCGGGGCCGGACCCTACGGACGTTTTCCCGGCCGGAGTGCCGGCAGGCGGAAATCCTTTATCCTGACGATGCCTGGGTTGAGCTTAGGCGCGCCGGGCCGGTGCTGGGTCTCCACGAAAAAGGAGGCCGCGCCGGGGAACCGGGCCTGGAGGATATTCGAATTGGCCGGCTCGTTCTCGAACACGGCGACCACTTCCCCCAGCCGGTCTATGTACTCGCTGACCTCTTTCTTGAAGATCTCGTCGTCCTGCTCGAATTCCTTCTTCACTATCGTCATCGTGCCGGCCACGCCGACCGGGAAGCCGTAGAGGCGCAGCACCTCGGTCATGCCGACCAGCATCCGGCCCACGTCGCGGCCGGTCAGGTAGATGACCGTGGCGCCGGCCGCGTGGATCTTCTCCACATAGGACTTGGCTCCGGCCAGCGGCATATCGTATTTCTGGTACTCGTCGGAGAAGAAACGGCGGGACCACTCCTGCTTTATGAACTTCGTCTCCACGGGGGAAACCACTTTAAGCCGGCGCAGCGTCACGTCCAGGCTGTAGTCCACCTCCGAGAGGTCGCGGAACGACGAGAAGGCCCGCGAGAGCTGCGGCAGCCGCGCGTCGAACTTCTCCGATATCTCGCGAAGTATGAACATCGTGCGCGTGCGGTTGTCGAACAGCGTGCCGTCCAGGTCGAAGATTGCCAGAGTAGAACGCCTCTGTGCCGTGCGCGCCTCCACCAGGTCTATGACTTTGTCCAGCGCGGCGGGGCCGCCGGGGGGAACTCCGCGTGATACGGGTCTTTTTTTCATGGTTCTCTCCTTGCTGCGCTCAAGCCGCTCCTTACCGCGCCTGCCCGGCGGGCTTCTCCGGCGCCACTATAGCCTCGAACACCCTGCTGCGCCGCACGCGGCGCACGGTGAACACGGCGCCGCCGGCCGAAAAAGACTCGTTCGGCCGGGGGACGCGGCCAAGGCGCGCGGCCATCCAGTCTGCCAGGGAGCCCG
>DNQL01000167.1 GCA_003500765.1 Elusimicrobiota bacterium
AGGCGGGTCCTTCCGCGCGGCGTCCGGGCGCCTCAGGCCTTGAAAGTCCGGAGGGAAGGGGGCAATGATCCGGCTCCGCTTCCGCCGAGGCCGGCAGTGATATCCTGAACTCCACTCCCGCGCCGCCGGGCAGGTTGGCGGCGGAGACGGCGCCCCCGTGCGATTCCACTATCTTTTTTACCGCGGCCAGGCCAAGCCCGGTGCCGCGCGCCTTCTTGCGGGTAAAAAAGGATTCGAACAGCCGCGGAAGGTCCTCCTCCGCGACGGAAGGCCCGTCGTTGGCGATGGAAATCTCCACCGTGCCCCGGCCGTCCCTTGAATTAATGGATATGGTCCCCCGCGCCTCCTCCCCGTCCCGGGCCATGGCCTCCGCGGCGTTGCCTATTATGTTGGCCAGCGCGCGCGGGAGGCGCGCCGGGTCGGCCAGGGGTTTCCTGGAGTGGCGCAGGGCCCAGGTGATCCCTACTCCCGGCGCCGGAGAGGCCAGCGCCGACTGGCGTACGGACTCGTCCAGTATAGCGGCCAGCCCTTCGGGTTTAAGTTCCGGCTTGGCCTCCCTGGAAAAATCCAGCACGTCGGCTATCATGGAGTCCGCGTGCGCGATGGCGCCGTCTATGGCCCGGCGCGCGCGCTCAAGCTCCGCCGGATCGTCCTTGAGCTCGTTCAGCGAGCCGAGCAGGGCCTTGGTCACGGCGAAAGGCCTGCGCACGTCGTGGGCGAGCATGGCCGCGGTCTGGCCTATCGCCGCCATCGCCGACTGGCGGCGTATGTTGGCGTAAGCCTCGCGCAGCAGGACGGCGAAGAGGCTTATTTCGTGTACGTCCAGCGCGGAGGGGGCCGGGGCCGCGGCGTCCGGGCCGGCGTTTATGCCGTCCAGCATTTTCTTCATGTTAAGCGAGACCTGCAGCGCTATCAGGTTGGAGACGGACCAGAGCGCGTATACGATGAAGAGAAGCGAGGTCGCCTGGTAGGCGTCCCGCACTACGAGTATGCCGAGGCCGAAGAGCAGCGCGACCAGCGCGGCGTTGAACAGGAAAATGATCAGCGCCAGCCTGACCCGTATGCCGTCCCAGCGCGCCCACGCGCCCGGGCCGGCCTTTTCCGGCCAGGTCTGCGCCGCCGCCAGCAGCAGGAGTCCCCACAGCCAGCCGTACTCGTGGAAGGTCGCCGTCTGTCCCATTGTGACGGCCTCGCTGTAGCCCAGCGCCACCGAAGTCAGCGAGAGGAGCAGCACTCCGTGGGTCAGCAGCAGCCAGTAAGCGGAATTGGCCTTGAGGCCCAGCGTGAAGGCCAGGGCTATGGCGCCCGCCTGGACCATGCGGAAGAGGGCGGCCAGGACATAGTTCAGGTACCCGTCGCTGTTGCCGCTCTGCACGTACGGGAGCACTACGTAGCGTAAAGAGAAGAAAAGGAAAAGCGCGGCGGCCAGCGCCAGGAAGCGCCGTTCCGCCGGCTCCATGCGGGTCTCACCGCCGTACGGCCTGGCCAGGTAGGCGGCCATGGCCGCCGCGTAAGAGGTGAACAGGACGCCTTCCGCGGGGAACATCCAGGGGGCGGACAGGTCCAGGCGGAACTGCAGGTTGAAGAGCAGGTCGCCGGCGAACAGGGCGGCTACAGCCGCCTTCCAGCTCCAATGCGAGCGGGGTGCCAGGTAAAAGGCCAGCAACACCAGGCCCGCCTCCGCCGCCAGTTCCACGGCGGAGATGGCGCCTTTCCAGCCGTCCGCCGGCAGGAAAAACGCGCCCAGCGCCGCCCCGGCGGCGGCGTAGCGTACGGTCAGCGCCTGTTTTCTTTCCATAAATGGTGCCGCGGGGCGGGCCGTTCCTCCGGCGCGCGCGGGAATACGCTATTATATTAATTTGCGTCAATGCCGGCGGCGCCGTCCTATTTATATAATATGGGGACCCCTTAGGGGAAGCCGGAACAGGGGATAACTCAGAGGTGTGAAAACATGAATTTCCGTCACGTCGACCTAACTGTCAATTCGGGGGAGAATAATTTCGTCATACGCATCCGCAACGCCAGGCAGGAGGACGGCCGGCGCATACAGATGCTTTTCGCGGAGGTTTACGGGCATAACTACCCGATGTCCCTGGTATCGGACCGCTCCAAGATGAACCACGCCATAGCCAGCGACGATTATTTCTGGCTGGTCGCCGAGCATAACGGCCGCATCATCGCCAGCCAGATCATGCACATAGACCCCGATAACCGGCTCGGCAAGGCCATCGGGGCGGTCGTGTCGCGCGAGTACCGCAAGCACAAGCTAAACAACGTCATGATGAACCTCATCATGGAGAGCGTCACCAGGAAGCACAAGATCGTGGACGCCGTCTACGCCACGACCCGGACCGTGACCGCCGCTCCCCAGAAGGTCCTGGACAACCTGGGGTTCTCCGCGCTCGGTATCTTCCCCAACGCCCACAAGATACACGACCATGAGACCTATTGCCTGACGGCCTACTACGTCGCCTCGGCTTGGGGCAAGCGCCGCAAGCCGGTGAAGATGCTCAAGGATATAGAGCCGTTCTTCCGCCTGGCCCAGCGCGAACTGCTCACCCGGCTGCCGAACAAGGAACTGCAGCTGGGCAAGGCGCGCTTCGTGGCGGAGAAGTCCCCCGACGCCGGCAACCTCAACCGGGCCGACCAGAAGCTGATACAGTTCGAGAGCATACACGCCTCCAGTTTCGTCGCCGAGCGGTTCCGCAGGACGAAGAGCACCGGGGTTTTCTCCAACTTCTACGTGCCCTTCCATAAGCCCAACATGATGCTCATCTCGCACGACCAGAAAACGGAGATTTACCTCCAGTACAATCCCCAGGACAAGTACACCGCCATCCTCGGCGGCAAGAGCGAGACGAACGACCTCTCGCTCCTGCTAAACAGCGTCGCCGACGTGCTGAGCAACCTCAACATCAGCTACCTCGAGTGCCTGGTCGACGCGTACACGCCGGAGCTGCAGCGGCAGGCGATAGACGCCGGCTTCCTGCCCAGCGCCTATTTCCCGGCGATGCGCCTGGTCGGCCGCAAGCGCTGGGACTATATCGCCTTCTCCCGATCTTTCGAGACGCTGGACTTCCGCAAGGTGACCCTCATCCCCACCTACCGCGCCTACCTGAAAGAGTACCTTAAGATGTGGAACGCCATGTACGTGGAGTCGGCAATCAGGAGCGGGGAGTGAGGGCCAGGGCCTGCTCCAGGCCGATAGCCCGGCCCCTGGGCGACCGCACCCGCATGGGACGGCTCGTAGAGCTGCCGCCTTACCGCCAATCCTCCTCCGACAGGGCCCTTTTCACCGCCGCGCTGCGCGAGTCCGCGGCCATACACGTCCGCCGCTGCCGGCGCTTCGCCGGCCTCTGGAAAGCGGAGGGCTTCGAGCCCGCCGACCTGCGCTCGTGGCGGGATACGGCGCGCATGCCGCAGATAGTGGTGGCCGCCTTCAAGGAGCGCGACCTGGTCAGCGCGACGAAGAAAGAGACCGTACTCGAGATGACCTCCAGCGGCACTTCGGGACAGCGCAGCCGGATCGTTTTCGACAAGCGGTCACTCCTGCGCCTTCAGCGGCAGGCCTGGCAGGTCTTCAACGGCATGGGCCTGGCCGACGGGGGGACCGTCACGGATTATCTCTGCTTCACCTATGACCCGGCTGTCGCCAAGAACGTGGGCACCGCCTTCAGCGACGAGAGCATCACCGGCCTTACGCTGCGGGGAGAGGTTTTCTACGCGCTGCGCTGGGACGCGGAAAAAAAGGATTTCTATTTCGACCTCGAAGGTTCCGTGGCCGCGCTGGAGCGGTTCGAGAAGAGCGGCCGCCCCGCCCGGCTGGTGGGCTTTCCTGCCCACGCCATGGCGGTCTGCGAAGAATTCTCCCGGCGGCACGGCCGCGCGGCGCGGCTGCACCCCGGCAGCAGGGTCATAACAGGCGGCGGCTGGAAGGACAAACAGGACCGCGCCGTGGACAAGGGCGAGATGCGCGGCCGCCTG